>CALXQA010000023.1 GCA_944390335.1 uncultured Clostridia bacterium | reverse complement strand
GATATAGTAAATATACAAACTCCAGAATATGGTGGAGGAGAAATATGGTTTGATGATGTATTAGTTAGAAAGAATGGAATCTTTGTTTTAGATGAACTAAGGCAATTAAATCCAGAGAATTTAATATAAAAATCAAAATAAGAACTAAGTATTATTGGGTTTAGTTCTTATTTTGATTATTTTAAAAGTCAAAGAAAAATTCATCATAATTTTTATTTTCTAAAATTAAAGCACCATCATAATATATTTTTTTAACATCTTCTTTAGAAAAAGTTAATGCATCATTATATTTATAAATATCTTTTATTTCACAAGATGAGATTATTATTTTCTTCACTATTGGAAGGGAATTAGGTGTAAGACCTAGGATTAATCCTTTACATACTCTTATATTGTCGGACCAAGGAATATTGGCTACAATTTGAACTTTTTCAAGCATATTATTTTTATGTGATGAATTATGCAATGTAAAATATGCAGTTGTTCTATTTGATTCAAAATTACCTTCATAAAAGTATGCACAATGCTGATAAGTAGAGGTATCTCTTACTCCATTGTAAAATTTACAATTATACTGATTTTCTGAAATAAATATATCAATAATAGAAGTCATAAGTTTATTATCAGTATAATAATACATAAATAATTTATCAGTTCCAAATGGGTTAAATAATGAATTAGAATTGTTATTTTTTCCTTTAGTGACTGGGAAAAAATCAGTTATAGGTATATCTAAGCAATTACATAATTCTAATAAAGTTATTGAATCTGGAATAATTTGATTATTTTCATACTTTGATACTGTTGCTTTTGACTTATGAATGTAATTGCCAATGTCTAAAAGTGTTTTGTTTTTTAGTTTTCGATAATATTGTAATTTTTCACCAATATTAATATCATTGATCTTATAAATAAATATCACCTGTTTCTTATAAATATACTTTTAATAAAATATTTAATAAATTTCACAAAAACTATATATATTTTACTACAATTTTTGCCAAAAATCAACTAATAAGAAATTGTTTATAAAAAAAGTTTCGTGACAAGAAAATAATGTAAATTTGACTTATTAAGTATATTTAAATAAAATTAGAACAGTCCAATTAAATGCATTTGTTGGGAAATATGGAAAAATTATATAGTTAAATAAAAAGATGTATAGTAAAACTTTTACAAAACTAAAAATGAGACATAAAAAATTGAAACTAGAAATAATTGAGGTGATTGAATGGGATTATATACTATATTTGGGATAAATGGAATAGGAAAAGATACTGTTGCGGAAGAGATAAGGAAAAAAAGACAAAATATAGAGGTAACAAGTCTGTCAAGACTATTAATGTTTATACTTGGAATATCAAAGTCTTATGATGTACGAGAGAAGATTGATGAAGAACAGTACAAAAAACTAGAAGAAACGCCTCAAAGTACTATGAGAAGTATAGAAGATAATGAATATAGACAATTATTAGAGCAATTAGCAAAAGGAGATAAAGATGTAATATTTTTATCACATTTAATAACTGCTTTAAGATTAGGAAATAATGTGGAATTTCTAGAAGATAGAAAAACGCCAGATTGGTTTGTTGATATAAATGATAAGTTAATTCAATTAGTAGCTCCAGCACCAATAGTTGCTGAACGTAGGCATAAAGACAAAACAAGAAGAAGATGTTATGAGATTGACGAAATAATAAAACATCAAGAATTGTGTACAAAAGAATGGGAGAGAATAAAAAGAAAAGATTATTATACTGCTAAGAAAATGAGTGTAGTTGAAAATATAGACTTAAATCAAGCTGTACGTGAAGTGGAAAATATTATTTTTACAAGAAACAAAGGAAATAGAGCTAAATTTGTTCAAGGTTTAAGAGTTCAGATAGGTTGTTGTGACAAAAAAATAAATAATGGATCAATCATAGAAAGGGGAGAAGAAGGAAATGAAAGATAAAATTGCAGAAATATTAATAAAATCAGGATGTTATGTAAATAGCAAGAAAACGAATGATAATCTTATAAAGACTCCTAATGGAGATAAAGTTAATGCTTATTTGTCTTGTCGATTGGTAATTAGTAATGCTAAAGCAAGAGAAGAAATTGAAAAAGGACTTACTAAATTAGTAGAAGAAAAATTTGATAGTAATATCACAATTGTGGGTATGGCAACGGCAGGAATAACATGGGCACATGCTATTGCTAAAAGTTTAAAATTACCAATGCTATATATAAGAAGTAGTGAAAAAACATATGGGCTAAAGGGATTAATAGAAGGAAACTTAAAATATGCTTCTAGGAACGCAATAATTGTTGATGATGTTTTATATACAGGAAATACCATAAATAGAGGGATTGAAATACTAAGAGATGTTGGGATTAATGCTGTTGGAGTTGCGTGTATAGCAACATTAGGAAAAAAAGTAGCGGAAAATCTTGAAGATAAAAATATAGAAGTAGCAAATTTGACAAATTATAAAAATATTTTAAAAGAAGCTCTAGATAATAATATAGTAGATGAAAAAGAATATGAAAATTTGAAAAAAATTTATGAAGGAAAATAGGAGGAGAAAAAATGAAGGAACTCGTAGTAGCAACAACAAATCAAAATAAAGTAGATAGGATAAGAAAATTATTAAATGGTTTAGATTACAATATAATATCTTTAAAAGAAGCAAGCAAAGCTAATATAGAAGAACCAAAGGAAACAGCAATAACGCCAATTGATATCGCAATTGAGAAAGCTATACATTATGCTAATTACTTACCTAATAATACAATCATATTATCGCAAGATGATACAATTGAATTTGAAGGGATAGAAGAAGAAGATAATCCTGGAATGCATATAAAGGAGCCAGTTGTAAGAAAGTATGGAAAGTTTACAGATGGATTAGCAGCAGAGTATTATAAATCATTAGCAGATAAATATGGCGGTTCAATACCTATGAGATTTAGATATGGACATGCAATTGCAATAAAAGAAAATAGTGGGAGAGAAGTAAAAAAAGTATTTGGAGCAGAGTCATATTTAAATGTGAGATTAGTTAACAAAATCTATAAATTAGAAGAAGTTCCAGGATATTTTTTGGCAGCATTAATGGAGGCTAAAATAAATAATAAGTGGATACCATATAATGACTTAGAAGAGGAAACATTAGTAAAGTTAGATAGAGATTTATATTCTTCAATTACATTATTATTGAAAAATATTGAATAAAATATAGTGGATAGAAGGGGGAATAAACAATGAAAAAGAAAATATTTTTATTCATAGGTATAATTTTGATATTAACAATAATTTTAGTTTTTGTATTTCAAAGAACTAAAGATAGTGAAAGTTTAGAAGATACATCATTAAGGTTAAAATGGATTTGCCAAGCACAATTTGCAGGTTATTATACAGCAAATGCAGAAGGGTATTATAAAGATGAAGGATTAAATGTAACAATAGATCCAGCTGGACCAAATATATCTCCTATTCAGTCAGTTGCAAGTGGAATAAATGAATTTGGCATAGCAGGTGCAGAGCAAGTTATATCAGCAATAGACAATGGAGTTCCAATTGTAGCAATTGCAGTTATTTATAGAGAAACTCCAGAAGCATTAACGTCAAAAAAATCTTTAAATATTACTGAACCAAAAGATTTAGTAGGTAAAACAGTAGGAGTAGTTTATGGAGATGATGAAAATTTATATAGACTAATGTTAAAAAAGAATGGAATAGATGAAAGTAGCATAAATGAAGTTCCAGCTCTTACAGGAGTAAGTCAAATATTAACAGATAAAGTTGATGCAAAAATGGCATACGAAATGAATGATGCGGTTTTATTAGAATTAGAAGGTGAAGAAGTAAATGTATTAAAATTTAGAGATTTTGGAGTAAAGGTTTATGCTGATACTATTTTTACGACAAAGGAAATGATAGAGAAAGAACCAGAAAAGGTTAGAAAATTTTTAAGAGCATCTATAAAAGGATGGGAAGAAGCAATAAATAATCCAGAAAAAGCAATAAATCAATTATTAGAAGTAAATCCATCATTAAACTATGAACATCAACTAGGATATTTAAAAGGAAGTATACCAATCATTTTAACTGATGAAAACATAGGATATTCAGAAGAAATTGTATGGCAAGATATGATAAATAATTTATATGATTTTGGAACAATAAAAAATAAAATAGAAGTTAATCAAGTATTTACGAACGAGTTCTTAGAATAATGAGCTATATAGAAATAAAAAATGTATCAAAATCATATAAAGACAAAAAAGTTCTTGAAAATATATCATTAAAAATAGACAAAGGAAAATTTATATCATTTATAGGTTCTTATGGCTCAGGTAAAACAACATTGTTAAAAATGATATCAGGACTTGAAAAAATAGATGAAGGTCAAATTTTAATAAATGGATTTTCACCAGAAAAATTAAAAGAGAAATTAAAAATGGGATTTGTATTTCAAGATCCAATGCTTTTGCCTTGGAGGAATGTAATTGATAATATTACATTACCTTCAGAAATAGATGGAGAAAAAATCACAGAAGAAGCTAAAAAACTTTTAAAATTAGTTGACTTGGAATCAAAAGAAAAATGTTATCCAAAAGAATTATCAGGAGGAATGCAACGAATAGTATCCATATTAAGGGCATCAATAATGAAACCAAGTGTGTTACTATTAGATGAACCACTATCTTCAATAGATGAAATAAACAGGGATGATTTGCATGAAAAGTTAATTAAAATTCATGAAAAAAACAAACAGACAACATTATTGGTAACTCACTCAATACATGAAGCTGTTTATTTATCTGATGAAATATATGTTTTAGGGGGAAGTCCTACAAGAATTTTAAAAAAAATTATGCCTAAAAAACCAAGAAGAATAGAAAATAAATTTAGTTCTAATACAATGATTGAAGTGGCTGAAATAAGGGAAGAACTTCGCAAGGCGGTGAATAATATATGAAAAAAACTATAATTACAATACTTTTTATAATTATATTGTGGATGACAATTTCATTTGTATTTCATCCAGCAGAATATCTATTTCCAAGTTTAGGAAGTGTAGCAAAGTCTTTCATAGAAAATTATCAAGAATTTTTAGAAAATACAATGTATACTATAATCGAAGTAATAGTTGGATTTGTAATAGCAGTTGCATTAGGGCTATTTTTGGCAATAATAACGGTTCATTACACTCATTTAGAACAAATATTAACATTTAGTGCAATCATATTAAAAACAATACCAATTATAGCTATAGCACCTTTACTAGTTTTGTGGTTTGGTCATGGTATGGGTTCCAAAATTGCTGCAGTTGCTATTACAAGTTTTATCCCAATATTAATTAATGTATTAAGTGGAGCAAAAGAAATATTATATAAATATAAAAACATAATAGGGTTATATAATATGAATAATAGACAGAAAGCTAAATATTTTATTTTGCCAGGGATAAGACCATATTTAATGTCATCTCTTAAAATATCAAGCTCATTAGCAATTGTTGGGGCATTAGTTAGCGAACTTATTAGTGCCAATAAAGGAATAGGATATTTAATAATGTCAAACTATTATTCAATGAATATAGCGGGAGTGTTTGTTTGTATTATATTATCTAGTTTGATAGGAATCGGAATATATTGTATATTCGACAACCTAGAAAAGAAGTTAAGTTATGTTATTTAAATAAAAGCAATTACTAATTTAATATTATTATTGATTAGGAGGGGGATTCATCTATTTGTTAAAGGGGTATGATTATACTATAATAGACAATAATATTTTGGTAGGATTGAATCAAAGGGAAAATAACAGCTACATGGATATCGTAGACTGTCTAGAGGAGTATAAAAAAATTATTCAAGTATAGCTCCAGCCTAGATTGGAGGATTTTGAACATATTAGCCATAAAAATGTAACACTTAATAAAAGATTATAATGTCTTATGGAGAGATTGAATATATAATATATAATATATAATATTTAATATTTAATATTTAATATATAATATTTAACCTCTCTTTTTTGTCTTAATAATTTATATCTTTCTTATTTTATTAAATAAAGCTATCTTTAATTTTTGGCTATTTGTAATTTTTATATAATCCATATTTTTTAGGGAAATTGCAACATTTAATGAAAAAGTTTAAACTCTTATTATTAGAAGTACCCATTTGAAATTTTTTAAGTGTTCTTAATAATAGGAGGTGGTTATAAATGATTTTGGAAAAATATAAGTATTAGATTTTAGAAGTGATTTTCAGACAAAAAGAAATTAATATATTCTTTTTGCATAATATTTAGAGAGAAATATTATGAAGGAGTTAAATAATATGCAAATTACTTCTAATGAAATTTCTAATACAAAATATATGCAAATTTATTTAACAGAAGAAGAGTTAGAAATTCAAGAAATACAAGATAAAATAAAAGAATATAAGAAACAAAAGTACAAGGTAGGTATATTTGTAACTGGCAAAGAGAATTATCCCGAAATTCTTAAAAAAATAGTTACAAAGCAAGTGGAATTATCGGACAATGTATGCTAACATAGACGATAAGCAATATCAGGCAAAAGGAGGAAAAATGACAGTTGTAGGATATTGTAGATTATCTAGAGATGAAGATAAAGAAAATTACTCAAGTATAGAAGAACAAAAAAGAATTATTAAAGATTATGCTTCTACTCGTAATTGGATTATCGAAGATAAAGACTTCTACATAGATGACAATGTTTCGGGATATACCTTTAATAGACCTGAATTCACAAAGATGTTAGAAAAAGTCAAGGGAGGAAAAATTGATGTAGTTATAGCAAAAGACCTATCAAGAATAGGAAGAAACAATGGAAAAGTTTTGGTACTTATTGATGAATTTAAAAACATGCAAAAAAACTTAATTTTAGTTTCTGAAATGGGAGGAACTTATGATGTCTTAAATGATAGAGATGATACCATTGGAATTACCACTTGGTTTAATGAAAGATATGTAAAAGATTGTTCAAGAAAAACAAGAGATCATATGTATTCTAAACAAAAAACTGGAAGATTAGTAATGGGAAATTATTATGGCTATGTAAAAGATAAAGAAGATGTTACAAAACTATATGTAGATGAAGAAATTAGACCTGTTATAACATTAATATACAAATTATATATTGAAGAAGGACTAGGTAGAAAAAAGATTTGTGATATTTTAAATAGT
The DNA here is from genome assembly GCA_944390335.1 of uncultured Clostridia bacterium. Lineage (GTDB taxonomy): Bacteria > Bacillota > Clostridia > TANB77 > CAG-508 > CAG-793. Next base: position 10,183 of record CALXQA010000023.1, on the reverse strand, counting down.
AAATATAATTATCCAACTCCATCAGTATATTATAGGCAAAAACATTTAGAGAGAGGCAGAATATATAAACATCCAGTACAAGAGTTATGGTCAACATATATGATAAGTAATATACTAAATAATGATGTGTATACAGGGCGATTGCGAACTCACAAAAAGAAAACAATTTCTATACGAGGTAGAGCAATAAAACTTCCAGAAGAAGAACATTTTGTATTTGAAAATCATCACGAAGCAATTATTTCAAAAGAAACTTTTGAATTGGCACAAAATATACGAAAAAGAAAAGTAAGGTCAAAATCTACATCAGGAACTAGAAAAAGAAATTATGCTTTTTCTGGCTTGATTAGATGTGGTGATTGTGGTTTTGGAGTGAGTCGGTATAACAATGAATAGAAAACAAAAGCAAAAAGGATATGAGTGTTCACAATATAGAACTTATGGAAAATCAAGATGCAAATGTCATGAAATAAAAGAAAGTGATATAATCATTCATTTAAAAGAATTTCTAAAATTTACAAAAGAGAAATATCAAGAGGAGATAAATAAAATAGAGATTGAGGCTAAAACTAATAAAGAACAAATCAATAAAGAAAAAATTAAATTTGAAATTGAGACATTGAAAGCAGAATATAAAGTGTTATTAAATCAAAAAATAAAAGATTTAGCAGGAAATAACAATAAGTATCAAAAACAGATGATAGAAGATTCGTATAAAGAATTAGAATTAGAAAAGACAAGTAGAATAGAAAAACTACAAGAAATTTTACAAAAAGAAGAACAAGAAATTTCAAAAGAAAAAATAATAAAATTAAAAACTGCAATGGTATATTTTGATGAGGTTATCTCTGCTGAAGTGCCTAATAGATATATTTTAGAAAACATAATTGATACTATATGGATTTATAGTAATAAAACTGTAAAATTTGATTTAAAAGTAGATATTGAAAAATTAATATAACTATCCCCACATTTGAAGATTTTACCCCCTCTAAATCTATCTCAAAAAATTAATAATTTTTTAGGGCTAAACACTTGTAAAACTATGGATATATTGGTATACTTATCATGTATAAACTATTAAGGGAGGTTTATTATGAGTGAGGAAAAGAAACAAAATAAAAAAGAGGATGAAATAGTAATAAATGAAGGAGAAAATAGTATAGAGATATCAGATGATGTAGTTGCAGTTATATCTGGTATGGCAGCATCAGAAGTTCAAGGAGTAGCAGAAATGGCAGGAGGATTTGCAGGAGGAATTTCTGAGGTTTTAAGTGGAAAGAAAAACCTAGCTAAAGGTATAAAAGTTGAAATTTTAGACAATAAAGAAACTAGAATAGATGTAAATATTATAGTTGAATATGGAGCTAGAATTCCAGATGTAGCTTTTGAAATTCAAAAAAGAGTAAAAAAATCTGTAGAAAATATGACAGGACTTTCTGTTTTAGAAGTAAATGTACATGTACAAGGAGTAAGTACAACTGGTGTAGAAGAAAAAGTAGAAAAATTAGATACTAAAAAAGAAAATGAAAAAGAAGAAGATAAAAAAGAAGTAAAGAAAAAATAGTAATAAATTATGTAAAAAAGTAGAGGTGAAATATATGAAATTTTTAGATAAATTAGGACTAGCTATATTTTCTATATTAACATTGATTTTATCAATATTAATGTGTTTAATAGCATTTGGATGGGTAGAGCCATCAGTAATAACAATACTAATTACTAGTTGTTTAGATACACAAAATGGGATGTATATAACAATAGGAGTATCAATAGTATTAATACTTTTAGCAATAAAATGCTTGTTCTTTCCAAGCTATGAAAGGAAAAGACAAGGAGATGAAGCAGGTATACTACTTCAAAATGATAGTGGTAAACTACTTATAACAATAGGTACAATTAAAAATTTAGTAGTAGGAGCAGTAAACGAATTTAGAGATGTAGATGGCTGTGAAGTAGATGTAGAGATAGATAATCATAATGAAGTAAATGTAAATTTAGAGATAAATGTAAATAAGGAAACAATAATAAAAGACATATCATCTAAACTACAAAACAGAATAAAAGAATCAGTAAAAAAAGCAACAGATTTAGATATAAAGCAAATAAATATAAAAGTAAATGATGTACAAAAAGAAAATAACTATAATGAAGAATATAATAATGCAAGAAAAATAGAGAAAAAAGATAAAGAAGTAGAAAAGGAAAAAGAAGAAAAAATAAGTAAAACAGAAAAACGCACAGAAGAAAAAGTAAAAAAGAATGGTAGTAATGCAGAATAATGGAGGTGCGAAAAATGGATGATTTTAAAAACTTTATGACAAAATATTGGGGAGCATTATTCGGAGGAATAATAGCACTGATTATAGCTTGTACAGATATGTATAGGTTAGTTATTGGAATAGTATTAGTAGTAATTGGAATATGGGCTGGAAACTATTTTCAGCATAATAAAGATAAAGTAAAAGCTAAATTAAGAAATATAATAGATAAAATGTAAGGGGAAAAATAATGAAAAGGACAGAGGCAAGAGAGGAAGCTTTTAAATTATTATATAGCTTGCAACTTATGAAAGAAGAAAAAATAGAAGAACAAATAGAACTTTATGTAAATCAAAATGAAATAACAGACCAAGAAGCAATAAAATATATTAATGATATTATAACAGGCACAAATAAAGAAAATGAAAATTTAGAAAAAATGATATCAGAAAATATAAAAACAGAATGGGATATAAATAGAATTTCAAAAATAGACCTAACATTACTTAAACTTGGAATTTATGAGATTGTTTATTCAAAATTACCATATAAAGTAGTAATAAATGAAGTAGTAGAACTTGCAAAAAAATATGGTGATGATAGTTCTAAGTCATTTATTAATGGTGTATTAGCAAGTATTATTAAAAAACTAAATTTAGAATAATAAAAAAATAGCAATAGATTAAAGGATAAAATATGGAAATAAAACCAATTACAGTATGTGAATTAAATAAATATATAAAAAATAAAGTAGACAGTGATGAGTTTTTAAATAATGTATATGTAAAAGGAGAAATATCAAACTTTAAACTGCACTATACAGGACATATGTACTTTACATTAAAAGATGAATCCGCAATTATAAAATGTATAATGTTTAAAGGATATACTCCAAACCTAACATTCATGCCAAAAGATGGCATGAAAGTTCTTGTCTTAGGAACTGTATCAGTATTTGAGAGAGATGGTGTATACCAAATATATTGTAAAGCAATGAAACAAGATGGTATGGGCTCTTTATATGAAGAATATCAAAAACTTAAAGCAAAACTAGAAAAAGAAGGATTATTTGATGTATCACATAAAAAGAAAATACCAATGTTTCCTGGAAAAATAGGAGTGCTTACATCATCTACAGGTGCAGTAATACGAGATATTATAAATGTATCAACAAGAAGAAATCCTAATGTACATATTCTTTTATTACCAGTACCAGTACAAGGAGAAGGTGCAGCTGAAAAAATAGCACAAGGCATAAGAAAAATGAATGAAGAAAACTTAGCAGATGTACTAATTATTGGTAGAGGAGGAGGTTCGTTAGAAGATTTATGGCCATTTAATGAAGAAATAGTTGCAAGAGAAATATATAACTCAAAACTTCCAATAATATCAGCAGTAGGACATGAGACAGACTTTACAATAGCAGACTTTGTAGCAGACTTAAGAGCGCCTACGCCATCTGCAGCAGCAGAACTAGCAGTACCTAATATAGAAGACGTAAAATATGATATATATATGTATCAAAATAGATATAAAGTAGCATTAAAAAGAAAAGTAGAACTTATGAAATTAAGATATGAAAAATGTATGACAAGAAGAGTATTTAAAGAACCACTTCAAAAAATAAATGAAAGAGCAATTACACTTGATATGTTAGTAAAATCTATAAAAAATAGCACTATAAATAAATTAAACGAGGCAAAAGCAAATGCAAATAAAGCAATATCAAAATTAGATGCTCTAAGTCCATTAAAAACGTTATTAAGAGGATATAGTATAGTAGAAAAAGATGGTAAAGTTGTAAAAAAAGTAGAAGATGTAAATATTAATGATGAATTAAAAATAAGAGTAAGTAATGGAAATATAAATACAAAAGTTGTAGAAAAGGTAAATTAAAAAAGATTTAAGGGGGAACATATGGAAGAACTAACTTTTGAACAAGCAATGCAAAAATTAGAAGCAATTGCAAATGAATTAGAAAAAGATGATTTAGATTTAGATACATCTGTAAAAAAATTCGAAGAAGGAATGAAATTATCTCAAAAATGCAATCAAATATTACAAGAAGCAGAAAAGAAAATAACAGTATTAGTAAATGATGAAGAACAAGACTTTACTTTGCAGAAAGAGGATTAGAGATGATAGAGTTTTTTAATACATATAAATTTTTAATAGTTCCAGCTGTGCTTTGGTTTGGAATACAGATGTTTAAAGTATTATATGAATACTTTAAAGAAGGAAAATGGGATTTTAAAAGATTTATGGGAGCAGGAGGAATGCCAAGTTCTCATTCGGCAGTAGTAGTATCTTTAGCTACATTAATAGGAAAATATGTTGGACTAGAATCACCAATATTTGCATTAAGTGCATTATTTGCATTTATAACAATGTATGATGCGGCAGGGGTAAGAAGAGCAGTTGGGAAGCAAGCACATATATTAAATGAAGTAGTAAAAGAATACAAAAAGATGACACCAGCAGAATTTTTACAAGAAAAAACTGGACACACACCAGTACAAGTTGCAGCAGGAGCTTTAATAGGATTAATAGCCGGACTTATTTTTTAGAATTTTAGTAGTTATATAAAAAAGAAAAAATATAACTATTAATAAAAAATATAATATATATTATTCTAAGGAGGTAAAATAATGGAAGATATAGAAATAGCAAGAAATGCTAAGCTTAAAAATATAAGCGAAATAACAAAAAAAATAAATATTCCAGAAAATTATGTAGAAATGTATGGAAAATATAAAGCAAAAATTTCCTTAGAATATTTAGAAAAAATAAAAGAAAGAAAGAATGGAAAATTAATATTAGTTACAGCAATAAATCCTACACCACTAGGAGAAGGAAAAACCACAACATCAATAGGACTTGCAGATGGACTAAATAAAATAAATAAAAAGGCAATACTTGCACTAAGAGAACCATCACTTGGTCCTGTATTTGGAATAAAAGGAGGAGCAACTGGAGGAGGATATTCACAAGTGTCACCTATGGAAGATATAAATTTACACTTTACAGGTGATATTCATGCAATTACATCTGCAAACAATTTACTTAGTGCGGTAATTGACAATCATATATTTCAGGGAAATGAATTAGGATTTGAAAAAGTAATTTGGAAAAGGTGTTTAGACTTAAATGATAGAGCATTAAGAAAAGTAGAGATAGGACTTTCTGGTGAAAAAAATATGACTCCAAGAATAGACTATTTTGATATTACAGTAGCATCAGAAATAATGGCTATATTTTGTTTAGCAACATCTTTAAAAGATTTAAAAAGAAGACTAGGAAATATAATTGTTGGATATAATAAAGAAAATAAACCTATTTACTGCAGGGACTTAAAAGTAGAAGGAAGCCTAGCAGTCCTTTTAAAAGATGCAATAAATCCTAATATTGTACAAACATTAGAAAATAATCCAGCAATAATACATGGAGGACCATTTGCAAATATAGCACATGGATGTAATAGTATTTTATCTACAAAAATGGCACTAAAATTAAGTGATTATGTAGTAACAGAAGCAGGATTTGGAGCAGATTTAGGAGCAGAAAAATTCTTAGATATAAAATGTAGAAACTTAGAAACTTCACCAGATGCAGTAGTTATAGTAGCAACATTAAGAGCACTTAAATATCATGGAGGAGCATTAAAAGAGGAAACTAATAATATTAATATAGAAGCATTAAATACAGGAATAGAAAATTTATTAAAACATGTAGATAATATAAAAAAATATGGACTAAATCCAATAGTTGCTATAAATAAATTTTCATCAGATACAGCTGAAGAATTAGATTTTTTAAGGAATACTTTAGAAGGAAAAGTAGAATATAGTTTACTAGAAAATTGGGCTAAAGGAGGAGAAGGTGCAGTAGACCTTGCAAACAAAATGGTAAAAATATGCGAAAAGAAAAAAGACTTTAAGCCTATTTATGATTTAAATATAAGTTTAGAAGAAAAAATAGAAAAGGTAGCAAAAGAAATTTATGGAGCAAGAAATGTAATATATTCAGAAGATGCTAAATCAGAAATTGAAAGAATAAGAGATTATGCTAAAAACATGCCTGTATGCATAGCAAAAACCCAGTATTCTTTCTCAGACGATCCAAAAAACTTACTTTGCAAAGAGCCTTTTGATATACATATCAATACAATAGAATTAAAAAATGGAGCAGAATTTGTAGTAGTAAAAACAGGAAAAATAATGACTATGCCAGGACTTCCTAAAAAACCAGCAGCGGAAAATATTGATATAGATGAAAATGGAAATATTGTAGGAATATTTTAAAAGTTATTGTATAAAAAAACCTTTTTTGGTAAAAATAATGCCAAGAGAGGTTTTTATGAAAAGTAGAAGAAAAATTGGAATATTATTAACGCTTGCAGTAATGCTATTTGTAGGCTATAACTTAATTTTTAGAAATGCAGAAGTAGAAGCTTTATCTAAATATGGTTCTAGAGGTGAAGAAGTAAGAACAATACAGACAAAGCTAAAAAGATGGGGTTATTATTCTGGAAATGTAGATGGAATATATGGAAGTGGTACACTTGCAGCAGTAAAAAAATTTCAACAAAAAAATGGATTAAAAGTAGATGGAATTGCAGGAAAAAATACTTTAGAAGCTATGGGAATATTTAATTCATCTAGTAATTCTTCAACATCTAGTAGTAATGTAAGTTCTAGTAATTTAAACTTATTAAGTAGAGTAGTATATGGAGAAGCAAGAGGAGAAAGCTATACAGGGCAAGTTGCAGTGGCAGCAGTAGTTCTTAATAGAGTAAAAAATAGTGCTTTTCCTAACACAATTTCAGGTGTAGTATATCAAGCAGGAGCTTTTGATTGTGTATCAGATGGACAAATAAACTTAACACCTAATGAAACAGCAAAAAAAGCAGCACAAGATGCATTAAATGGCTGGGATCCAACTTATGGAGCAATTTATTACTTTAATCCAGCAACTGCTACAAATAAATGGATTTGGTCAAGGCCAATGACTGTAACAATAGGAAAACATAGGTTTTGTAAATAAATATATTTTTAGTTTTACGAAAATATGCTGTGTATATATCAAATATACATGGCATATTGACAATTTTACATAATTGGTGTATAAAATAATTATACATCTTTGAAAAAATACGGAAGGATGATTTTTATGAAAAAAGATACACTTAATAGAGAAGCAAATGAATTTTATGAAGATGTAGAAAAGGATTTTAGAAATCTTATTAGTCGGTTATTTTTCTATTTATTAACAAATGGATATACTTGGGAAGCAATTGATGGCGAAGTCTACCATTTATATTATGATGATTTCAACATAACAGGTGTATTCTTTAGAGAAGAGGACTTCGAAGATGAGGTTAAAGATTCTCTAAGAATAGTAGCAGAAAGTCTAGGTTATGTTATTACCGGATCAGATTATAGCGGCATAGATATTACTATACCTCTAGATGTAAAAGGTAGCCTAACAGATGCTCAAGAGCAGTATGCCATGCACTTACAAAATGTAAAAATGTTAGAAGAAGTATTATTAGAAAAAGCAGCTCAATTTGTTAAAGGAATAAACACTATAATTAAAACAAGTAGTTATATGAGTAACTTGATTAAAAAAGGAGAAATCAAACTATTGTTAAATTATGACATTAGCCAATCTCCAGGTTTTTTCTTAGATATAACTGCGAAATTTCTTCACGACTATTGGATTAAAGAAACAAAAGCGAATGAGTGTAGTGTTGAAATTGGGGTAAATAAAAACGGCGAAAATTGGATTTCAATTAAGATAAAAAAGTAAACTTCCGCATTAGCAGGTGTGTAGTATGGATTTTTCTATACTACATACTTGCTTTTTGGATAAAATTATAAAAATTGTACAATATAATATTGAAAAAATATGTATTTTAAAATATAATTTAAATGAAAAATGGAAAAATTTATTTAGGAGGTAAGTATGATTAAGAAAATAGAAGAAAATGAATTTGAACAAGAGGTATTAAATAATAAAAAAATGGTTATTGTAGACTTTTTTGCAACTTGGTGTGGACCATGTCAGATGCTTATGCCAGTTTTAGAAAGTATTGCAGCTAAAAAAGAAAATGAAATGGATATTATAGAAGTTGATGTAGATAAAGCACAAGCCCTAGCAATGAAATATGAAATTGAAGCTGTTCCTACAATGATTATATTTAAAAATGGTATAATGATAGATAGATTAGGTGGCTACTATCCAGAAGAAGAATTAGAAGAAGAGCTTAAGAAATATATCTAATTTATAAAGGAGAGATGCTATGAAAGGTTATAAACTAAATCCAGATAAAGAATATGTAATAAAAATTGTAGAAGGAATATATAGAAAAGATGGTCATTGTCCTTGTCGATTAAATGTAGATGATACTACACTTTGTCCTTGTGATGAGTTTGTACAAAAAGGTATTTGTAAATGTAATTTATTTGTAATGGATAAAGATAAAATAGAAAGTGATAAAAATAAATAATAGGTTGTAAAGGAAAATTATTATGGACGATAAATATATAACAGACAAAATAAAATATATTGGAGTTGATGATGAATCTTTAGATTTATTCGAAAATCAATATATATTGAAAAATGGAATGTCATATAATTCATATTTAGTAGATGATGAAAAAATAGTTATAATTGATACAGTTGATAAAAGAAAGACAAATGAATGGTTAGATAATCTAGAAAAAACATTGAATGGAAGAAATCCTGATTATTTAATTATATCTCACCTAGAGCCAGATCACTCTGGAAGTATTGGAAAATTGATAAATAGATATCCAAATATAAAAATCATATCAAATGAAAAAGTATTTAGTATGTTACCACAATTTATTGATAATAAAGAAGAAATAGAACAAAGAAAAGTTGTAGTAAAAGAAGGAGATACTTTTAGCTCAGGGATTCATAATTTTAAGTTTATAATGGCACCTATGGTGCATTGGCCAGAGGTTATGATGACATATGAAGAAAATAATAAAATACTTTTTTCAGCAGATGCTTTTGGAAAGTTTGGAACTATAAATACAGATGAACCTTGGATCAATGAGGCTAGAAGATATTATATCAATATAGTTGGAAAATATGGTATGCAAGTACAAATGTTACTTGCAAAAGCTTCAAAGTTAGACATAAAAATGATATGTTCTTTGCATGGCCCTATATTAAAAGAAAATTTACAATATTATATAGATTTATATGATAAATGGAGTAAATATGAGCCTGAAACAAATGGGACTTTGATTGTATGTGGTTCATTGCATGGTAATACATTAGAAGCTGCCCAAAAATTTGAAAGAGATTTAAAGAATGATGGTGAAGTGACTAAACTAGTAGATATTTCAAGAACTTCAATACCAGATGTGGTGTCAGAGGCATTTAAGTATTCTAAGATGGTAATAGCTTGTGCGACATATAACATGAGTATATTCCCAGCTATAAATTCTTTCTTAACATTACTTAAAGAAAAAAATTATCAGAATAGAAAAGTAGGGATAATTGAAAATGGTTCATGGGCTCCTAATGCGGCTAAATGTATAACAGGATATTTAGAGTGTATGAAAGATATTGAAATTATTAATCCAGTCGTTACAATAAAGACTAGACTAAATGAAGATAGTTACAATAAATTAAAAGAATTAGAAGATGAAATTATAAAAAGGTAGTATAGGTGATATAAAGAATGAAAAAACTTGAAAGCCTTGGGGCTGTATATATATATATATATATATCGTAGAATTTAATAAAAAAGAAGAATTAGACATAGAAGAAATAAATAAAGCTATGTATTTTAGAAGAATCTAAAATATGTAGCTTTTTATGTTTGAAAGAATAAGAAATATATTAATGGAAAGAATAATCAGTAAAAAACAGATAATAAAAAAAGA
>CALXQA010000022.1 GCA_944390335.1 uncultured Clostridia bacterium | reverse complement strand
CTTCCCAAGAGCCCTATCAGAGGCATCTGTAGAAACTGTATCGACTTCCTGAATGTTGGTATCATTAGATACATCAGCGGATTCTGCTGCAAAAGCACTTGTGCTTGCAGAGAATGCCATTAATGCACTCAGCATGATTCCAATAAACCGTTTAAACATATAGACCTCTTCCTTTCCAAAATTAAATGATTGAAAATTGACGGACTACTCTCTCCTGCCTATTACCAATGTCCCAAAAAAGGTTGGAACATAAAGTAATCATAATATCAACTGGAATTGACATAACCAATATACTACTTCCTTGATTTTGTTTCAGTAAAAATGGAATAAGATGGAAATAGTAGGAAGCTTTTGGAATTATACGGAACAAAAGGAATTATGCCAGACAGGGAAATCATTAATGCAATCATTATACAGCTAAACCATTTTAAGTTTAGGCGTTCATCTATATCATATCAGTATTTAATTGACGCTATATATCTTGTGGTAAAAGACAGAAATGTTGTGAGGGATTTTAAAAAAAATGTATATTTACCGATTTCAATAAAATATAATACTAAGCCGGAAAATGTACAATGGACTTTAAGTAAACTAGTCGAACTTATGTATGCAAACACTTCAGCGGAGGTTATATATAATTATTTTAAATTTTTCATAGATGAAAAGCCAACTTTAAAATACTTCATTGTAGCAGTAGCAAGAAATGTATATGAAGAAATTAGTGATAAGTACTTAATGTATTAGTAGTGATTACATATTTTACCTTGCAAGTATAAAATAAAAGGAGGAACTAATGAATAAAAAGAGCTTATATGCAACAATAAGTGTTGTAAAGGGAAATCATAAGGAAGATATTAATGTATTTGAAACAGAAGGACAAAAATACGGTATAGAGATAGTGATCGGAGATGAAGTCAAAAAATTGGAGAATTTGACTTCAGAAAAACAAAAGATAGAACAACTTTTAAATGATGTAGTGTTAGGAGCACAAAATTTTACTTTGTTAGAAGATTTTGCATACGATTTTAGAGATAAGTAATGAAGTTAAAATCATCAAGATATAAGCATATATTAATATATGCTTTTTCTTTTCTTTAAAAACTAACATTTTATTCTAATAAATATTTCAAATATTAAATTGATATTCATGTTATTAATTCTAAAATACCCATATAAAGAAAAAATATCCTTGAAAGAAAATAAAAAGTATGATAATATATATTATGTCTTAAAATTTAGGAGTAAAAATGAATAAAGAAGAATATATGAAATTAGCTTTAAAAGAAGCAAGAAAGGCATATAATAAATTAGAAGTACCAGTTGGAGCAGTTATAGTAAAAGATGGGAAAGTCATTTCTAAAGCATATAATGAAAAAGAAGAAAAAAAAGATACTACTAAGCATGCAGAAATATTAGCAATTCAAAGAGCAAGCAAGAAATTAGGAACTTGGAGATTAAAAGATTGTGATATGTATGTAACATTAGAACCATGTAGTATGTGTGCAGGTGCATTAATTCAATCAAGAATAAATAAAGTATATATAGGTGCAATGGATGAAAAAACAGGAAGCTGTGGCTCAGTACTAAATTTACTTACAGATTATAAATTTAATCATAAGGTAGAAATAGAATATAATATATGTAAAGAAGAATGTGAAAAAATATTAAAAGATTTTTTCAAAGAACTAAGGAAAAAGAAAAAATAAGAAGAGATACCGAAGTGGTCATAACGGAACTGCCTCGAAAGCAGCAGGCCCTTAAAAAGGCTCGTGGGTTCGAATCCCACTCTCTTCGCCAATTGGAGGAAATATGGAAAAAAGAAAGAAAGATAAAATAAAGTTTGCAGTGACTTTCTTAATAATCGTTATAGCATTTGTATTTGTTATAAGCATAATGCTTAAATATAATGTGGAAGGTGAAAAAAACGTACCTTTTAATATTTCAGAAATAATAGTAATCAGTTCAGCAGAAGGAAGGCCAAAAAGCGAGAATCCAGAAAATTTTAAATGGAATTTAGATATAGTCCAATATAATGACATATATATAAGGATAGGAAAAAATGAAGAATATAACAAAAATGCATATATAGAAAGTGTAACATTGGAAAACTTTGAATTTACCATGCCAAAACAAGGAAATACTAGAATATATATGCCTAATAGCACAGAAGGAAGTATGTTTGCATATGATGATATGTACTTACTAAATAGAACTCTTACATATAATGGCGGTGAACAGGACGATATGAAAACATTAGAAATAAATAGCCAAGGTGGAGATGTAATATTTAGAGTAGCAAATACAGCACTTGGAGAATATGTATCAAATGAAGATGCAGAAATTAGCCACAATGGAACACTTATATCAAAGACAAATGCAAAAATAGAAGATATACAAATAGATATCTCATTTGATATAGTAATAAAAACAAATATAGTAACATATAGAGGTAATGTAAAATTAAAATTACCATGTGGAGACATTATAACAGAAGGAACAAGTCAGCAAGTAAAAAAAGATTTTGAAGATGTAATTTTTAAAAGAGAAAACTATTGATAATATCAAATAAATAGTATATAATTTAAGAGGTATGAGAATGTTTCTTTATAGAGGATATTCTCAGTAAAAGACTATGAATCTTGTCAGGACCGGAAGGTAGCAGCAATAAGTATGTTCTTTTATGTGGGGGTATCCTCTATGAAGAAAGGTTTTTATACCTTTTATAATAGTTTGTGGGAGGCTTTTATGCAATATACAGCTTTATATAGAAAATTTAGGCCTATGACTTTTTCAGAGATAGTCGGACAAGAGCACATAACTACAACATTAAAAAATCAAGTAATAGCAGATAGAGTAGGCCATGCATATCTTTTTACAGGATGTAGAGGGTGTGGAAAAACATCATCAGCAAAAGTATTAGCTAGAGCTATAAACTGTTTAAATCCAAAAGATGGAGAACCATGTAATGAATGTAGCATATGTAAAGCTGCATTAGAAGGGTCATTAACAGATATTGTTGAGATGGATGCAGCATCAAATAATGGTGTGGATGACATAAGAGCTATTAGAGATGAAGTTAATTTTTTACCAACCATAGCTAAATATAGAGTATATATAATAGATGAGGTACATATGCTATCTATAGGGGCTTTTAATGCTTTACTAAAAACATTAGAAGAGCCACCAAAGCATGTAAAATTTATATTAGCAACAACAGAACCACAAAAACTACCAGCAACAATACTTTCAAGATGTCAAAGATTTGATTTTAAAAGAATATCGGAAGAAGAAATAGTAAAGAATCTAGAAAAAGTATGTAAAGAATGTAAAATAGAATATTCAAAAAGTGCTTTAGAATTAATAGCAGAACTTTCAGAAGGAGCTATGAGAGATGCCTTATCAATACTAGAAAGATGCTCACAAGGCGAAGAAAATAATATAACAGAAGAAAAAGTAAAAGATTTAGTTGGTATACCAAAACTAGAATACATATCAGGAATGTGCAAAGCAATATTAGAATATGATGTAGATAAAAGTTTAGAAATATCAAATGAAATTATATTAGAAGGAAAAGACTTAGGTAACTTTATATGGGAAATTATAAAATATGTAAAAGATTTAATGATATTAAAAACTGCAAATAGCATATCTAATATATATTCAGTAAGTGATAAAGAAGTATTACAAAAATTAAGTGAAATTTCAACTAAAGATAGACTATTAGACATAATATATAAATTATCAGATTTAGAAAATGAACTAAAATGGTCATCACAAAAAAACATTATATTTCAAGTTGGGATTATGAGACTATGTAGCAAAGAAAATAGCACACTAGAAGAAAGAGTAAAAAATATAGAAAATAAAATAGCATCAGGAAATATTAATGTAAAAGTAGAAAATAATACATCAAAAAAGCAAAGCATAGAACAATCCACAATATCTAGACAAAATGTGGATAACAATATGAAAAAAAATAATATTAGTGAAAAGAAAAGTGAAAACTTTTGGGATAATGTTATAAACAAACTAAAAGAAGAAAGAAAGGCAATGATATATTCTAACTTAAATAATACAAGAGCAGTTTTATTAGATGATATGACTGTTGGAATAGAATTCTTAAATGGACTAAGTAGTTTTGGAAGAGCAGTTATAGAAAAGCCTGAAAACATGAATGAAATAAAGAAACTTGTATCTATAGAATGTGGAAAAGATATGAGAATAAAGATAATAGATGTAAAAGAAAATAAAGAAAATGATAATAGTAATAATGAAAATTTAAATATAGGTATAGATGTTAATTATATAGAATAATTAATAAAAAATAAAAAAATATAAATAAAAATAAGGAGGATAAAAAAATGGCAAGAGGAGGATTCCCTGGAGGAGGTTTTGGAGGTTTTAACATGAACCAGTTAATGAAGCAAGCAAAAAAAATGCAAGAAGAAATGGAAAAATCTCAAGAAAATTTAGCAAGTCAAACATTTGATAGCACAACAGGTGGAGGAGCAGTATATGCTAAAGTAAACGGAAGTAAAGAAGTATTAGAGATAAAAATACAAAAAGATGTAGTAGACCCAGAAGATGTAGAAATGTTACAAGACCTAATTTTAACATGTGTAAATGATGCATTAAAAAAAGTAGATACAGCTGCATCACAAGAATTAGGAAAATATAATATACCAGGATTAAAATAAAGATAGAAGGAAAATAAGATGTCATACTATTCACCATCAATAGAAAAATTAATAGAAGCATTTAAAAAATTACCTAGTATAGGTGAAAAAACAGCTATAAGATTAGCCTTTTATATCTTAAATGCAAGTGAAGAAGAAGCAAATAACTTTGTAAAAAGTATACAAGATGCCAAGAAAAATTTGAAATTTTGCTCAAAATGTTTTAATATATCAGATACAGATCCATGCCCTATATGTTCCAATCCATCAAGGGATCAGAGTAAAATCTGCGTTGTAGAAGATGTAAAAGATGTAGTAGCAATGGAAAGAACACATGAATTTAAAGGATTATATCATGTACTTCATGGTTCTATATCACCAATGGATGGGATAGGACCAGATGATATAAAAATAAAAGAACTGTTAGCAAGACTTATGGACGGTAGTGTAAAAGAAGTAATTTTAGCTACCAATCCTAGAGTTGAAGGAGAAGCTACATCTATGTATATAGCAAAATTAATAAAACCAATGGGAATAAAAGTCACAAGAATAGCACATGGTATACCTATAGGAGGAGATATAGAATATACGGACGAATTTACACTTGGAAAAGCTTTAGAAGGTAGAGTAGATTTATAATTAAGATAATCTAAATAATATAAAAGGAAGTGATTGTATAATGAAAAAAATACCTAACAATGTAAAATATATTATTAACAAATTTATAGAAAACATAAATAAGATGTTAGGAAATAGAGTTAAGAAAATTATACTTTATGGTTCTTATGCAAGACGGAGATTTTAATAAAAGTTCAGATATAGATATTATGATTTTAACCGATTTAACTGATGATGAAATAGTAGAATATAGAAGTAAAATTGCACATTTAGCTTATGACATTGAATGTGATAATGACTTTAGTATCAGTTTATCTCCTATATTAAAAAACATGGATAAATTTAATTATTGGTTAGAAGCACTACCATTTTATATGAATATAAAAAAAGAAGGAGTAGTATTAAGTGAAAACTAAGCTATCTAAAGAATTAGATAAAAAATATAAATTATAAAAACCACCCATATTCAATTAATGGATGGTTTTTAACTAATTATTATCAATTAATATTTTGCAAATATCGGCAGTAGAATGCTTTTTAGCCATTAATTTTGACCTTATTTTCATATGCCTTAATTGTTCTGGATTAGATAATAATTCAGATACAGCCTGCCCAGGATTTTCAGCTTTTCTAATCCAAACCGCAACGCCTTTTTTCTCAAGAAACTCAGCATTTTCAACCTCTTGACCTGGAATAGGATTAATAATAACAATAGGAAGACCAGATGCTAAGCTTTCAGTAATAGTAAGACCACCAGGCTTAGTAACAACTAAGTCAGAAATACTCATAAGTTCAGGAACCTCATTAGTATAACCATATACTTGAACATTAGGATTATCTCCAACTAACTCTTCAAACTTTTCTTGCATTTTAGGATTTTTACCAGAAATAGCAATAATTTCATATTCATCACCAATATTATCAATAAAAGCTTTTAAAATCTTAAGAGTCTTATCTTTACCAAGCCCAAACTCACCACCACCAAAAAATAAAATAGTCTTCTTTTCAAGTTTTAAATCAAAAGAAAGTTTAATATCCTTTTTATTAAAATGTTCTAAAAACCTGTTAGAAAGAGGAATACCAGTAGCATGGATTTTAGAAGCAGGAATACCTTTAGTAATAATATCTTTTTTCATACCATCATGTGATACAAAAAAATGATCAATAAATTCATGTCCAACAAGCCATTGGTCATGAGATGCAAAATCAGTCATAACGCTAGCAAGAACACAATTAGTTTTCCCCTTGCTTTTTAAATAAGCAGTCATTTGACTACCAAAAGGATGAGTAGAAATTACAATATCAGGATTGTATTCCTCAAATAACTTATTTAACTTAAAAGACATAAGTTTATTAGCACCATTGCTAATATGTGACATAGTGCCTTTTTGAGAATGATTATAAATTTCACCCCAAGCCCAAGGAGCCTTTTTTGCCATCTCATTGTAAGCTAAAGAAGTTATTTTATCAAGCCCCTTATTAATATATTTAATACAATCTATAAGAAGAGTATCAACATCTTTGTAATTCTCATCTAAATACTGTTTAATAGATCTTGCGGCAGAAAGATGACCTCCACCATAAGACGCATAAAAAATTAAAATACGCATAAATTAATACCTCTAAGCTTATTTTATACCATATTATATGAAATAAATCAATTAATAATTTCTTAAGATACAAAATTATTAATAAATTATAAAATAAAAATAAATAAAAATTGAACAAATTAACTAAATGAATAAATAATTAAAACAAAGAAATAAAAAAATAAAATTAAATAAATATAAAAAAGAAAAAAATTGTATAATAAAAAAAAATCTGGAAAAAATAACAAAGAAATAAAAATAAACTGAAATAAGTGGAGGAAAGATGGGAAAGATAAAAGAAAAAGTTTATGACTTTAAAGATAGGTTAAGAGATAGAAAAATGCTTACATTAGTAATAACATTAGTAGCAGTAATTTTAGTACTAACAGCAGTTATTTTTAAAAAGCAATTAGATTATAGAAATTTAGCAGAAAATGGATATAATAATGCATTTTATCAATTAGTAGAATATGTAAATCATGCAGAAGTACTATTAGCAAAAGCAACAATATCAAATAGTTCAAAACATGGAGCAGAAACATTAACATCAATATGGAGAGATATAAGTTTAGCACAAAGCTATTTAGCAAGACTTCCTATAGGAACAAATGAACTAGAAAGTACGCAAAAATTTCTAAATCAATTAGGAGACTATAGCCTCACATTAGCAAATAAAGCCATAAACGGAGAAGACTTATCACAAGAAGATTTAGACAACCTAACAATAATGTATCACTATAGTGGAGCACTTAAAGACACATTAAATCAATTAGAAATAGATTTATACTCAGGTAATATTAAATGGGGAGAACTAGAAAAAAAGGGAGGAGATGCACTTTCACAAGAAGCTAGCAACTTATCACAGGCAAGCTTTGGTAGTATAAATGAAAATTTACATGAATACTCAGGACTAATATATGATGGAGCATTTTCAGAACACATGACAAACCCAGAAAGAGTAGGATTAACAGGAGATGAAATAACAGAAGGACAAGCAAAAGATATAGCAAAAAAATTTATAGGAGAAGATAAAATACAAGAAATAAACTCAAACGGAAAATCACAAAATGGAAATATAGAAAGTTATAGTTTTACAGCAAAAGTAGGAAATGAGCAAGAATATGTAATATCTGTATCAATAAAAGGTGGCCATGTAGTATCAATGAACTCAAATAGAGAAGTAACAAGCGAAAATATAAAACCAGAAGATGCAGTAAACTTAGGAAAACAATTCCTAAATAATAGAGAATTTAAAAATATGGAAGCAACTTATTATTTAAACTATAATGGTATATTAACAGTAAACTATGCATATCATCAAGATGATGTAACAATGTATCCAGACTTAGTAAAAGTAAAAATAGCATTAGATAACGGGGAAATATTAGGAGTAGAATCAACAGGATATTTAAACTCTCATAGAGATAAAAGAGAATTACCACAAGATTTAATAACAGAAGAACAAGCAAAAGAAAAAGTCAATACAAAATTAGAAATAAAATCATCTGGACTTGCAGTAATACCAACAAAGTGGAATACAGAAATATTATGTTATGAATTTAAAGGAAATACAGGAGAAAATGACTTTATAGTATATATAAATGCACAAACTGGTGAGGAAGAAGATATATTAATGATAATTAATACTCCAGAAGGAACACTTACAGAATAAAATCAACCATTGGGGACGGGCCTTTTTGGTTGAAATAACATAATTTTTGTTTATTAAGATAATATAATTATAAAATGCTTTAATTTTTTTATATCAATATTTATATGTATTAACATGTCTATAACTACTGATATATATATGCTTATAGCGTTTTTTAAAAATTAAATTCAACCAAAAAGGCCCGTCCCCCTTGGTTGAAATTTGATAAGATTTAGAATATAATAGCAAAAAATTAGAATAATAATTTATCTAATGAATATATTTAAATTAATTTAATTGAGGATAGATAGATATGAATGTAAAAGATCTTTTAAATATAACAGATGGAAGCTTAATTGTTGGAAATAGTGAATTTAATTTAGATGGAAGAGATTTTGTAAAAGATTCAAGAGAAGTTAAAGAAGGAGATATATATGTAGCTTTAAAAGGAGAAAAATTTGATGGTAATGACTTTTATTTAGATGCGGTAAATAAAGGAGCTAAAGTTTGCATTATAACTAAAAATCTAACTGATGAAGAACTAAAAATCGTAAAAAATAAATGTATAAATATAATAAAAGTTGAAGATACCTTAGGTGCATTACAAAAAATTGCAAAATTCAAAAGAAACCTATATAACATTCCCGTTGTTGCAATTACAGGAAGCGTAGGTAAAACTAGTACTAAAGATATGATAGCATCTGTTATGAAAGAAAAATATAATACGCTAAAAACTGAAGGTAACTATAACAATGAAATAGGAGTTCCGCTTACAATTCTAAGACTTAATAATGAAGAAGCGATGTGTATAGAAATGGGTATGAACCATTTTGGAGAAATCAGAAAATTAACTAATATTGCAAGACCAACAATTGCAGTTATAACAAATATAGGAACAGCACATATTGGAAATCTTGGCTCAAGAGAAAATATTCTTAAAGCTAAAATGGAAATCTTAGAAGGATTAATAGGAAATACTGTAATAATTAATAATGATAATGATTTGTTAAATAAATGGGCAATTGAAAACAAGGACAAATATAATATAATAACTTATGGAATAAAAAATAATAGTAAATTTATGGCTAAAAGTATAAAATCATATGAGAATAAAAGTGAATTTTATATAAATAATCAAAAAATAATTGTACCAGTTGGAGGAGAACATTTTGTTCTAAATAGTCTTTGTGCTATTGCTGTTGGAAATGAACTTAATATTCCAATGGATAAAATAGCAGAAGGAATAAAAAATTTAGATTTATCTAAAAAAAGAATGGAAATTATAAAAAATGAAATTGGCACAACAATAATAAATGATACATATAATGCTAATTATGATTCTATGAAAGCAGCAATAGAATATTTAAAAGAAATAAAAAATAAAAGAAAAATAGCTGTCCTTGGTGATATGTTAGAACTAGGAAGTTATTCAGAAAAACTTCATAAAGATGTAGGTTTACTTGTAGACAAAAACATTGACATACTAATAACTGTTGGAAAAGAGTCAAAATATATAGCAGAAAAGTCAAATGCTAAGGAGATATATGAATTTGATAGTAATAATCAAGCAATTGAAAAATTAAAATCAATTATAACAAAAGATGATGTAATTTTATTAAAGGCTTCAAATAGTATGAATTTTAATGAAATTACAAATAGTATAAAATAGGAAAAGGAGTTTTTAAAATGAAGGTTTGCGTAATTTATGGAGGTATGTCTACAGAACATGAAGTATCATTACAATCTTCAAAAAATGTTATTGATAATTTAGATAAGGATAAATATAAAATTTATCCTGTATTTATAGATAAAAATGGTGAATGGATACATAATGATAAAAAATTAAAAGATATAGTAGAATTTTTAAGTAAAATGGATGTGGTATTTCCAGTTTTACATGGAAAATATGGTGAAGATGGTACAATTCAAGGTATGTTAGAGTTACTTAAAATTCCATATGTGGGTTGCAATGTATTATCTTCTAGTCTATGTATGGATAAAGTATATGCAAAATTTATGTTTGAAAAGGCAAATATTAATCAGGCAAAATATATTTATATAAAAGATGAAAATATATATGTAAATGAAGAATTAGATGAGACGAGACTTGAAAATGATGAAATTGTAAAATTAGTAGAAGAAAAACTTAAATTTCCTGTGTTTGTAAAACCAGCAAACTCTGGTTCTTCTGTGGGGGTAAAAAAAGCAAATAATGGACCTGAGTTAATAGTAGCAGTGCAAAACGCATCAATTTATGATAGAAAAGTATTAATAGAAGAAGAAATTGTAGGCAAAGAAGTTGAATGTGCTGTACTTGGAAATAATTTTCCTCAAGCTTCTACAGTTGGTGAAATCATAGCTGCTGATACATTTTATACATATGATGCAAAATATAATAATAAGGAATCTAAAATAAAAATACCAGCAAATATTGATGAGGCAAAAATAGATGAAATTAGGAAAATAGCAGTTAAAGCCTTTAAAGCATTAGACTGCGTAGGACTAGCAAGAGTAGACTTTTTTGTTCAAAAAGATACAAATAAAGTATACTTAAATGAAATTAATACAATGCCAGGTTTTACAGAAATAAGTATGTATCCAAAATTATGGGAGTATTCTGGATTGTCATATAAAGAATTATTAAATAAACTAATAGAATGTGCACTAGATAATGTAAAAAGGAAATAAAATTATGGTAGAAGATATAGAAAAATTAAAAGAAGATTTAAAAATAGTATTAAGTGATTCAAGATATAATCATAGTATTAGTGTAATGAACATGTGTGAGGCATTAGCTAGTAAATATAATGTAAATGTAAAAAAAGCAAAGCTTGTTGGACTTATGCATGATATGGCTAAAGATATGACAAAAGAAGAAAAAATACAGTATGTTAAAAATAATAATATAGAATGTTCATTAATAGAAGAAAAAATAGTAGAAATACTTCATGGTAAAATAGCAGCAGATATATGCAAAAAGAGATATCAATTTGATGAAGAAATGTGCACCGCTATAAAATATCATACAACAGGAAAAGAAAATATGACATTACTAGAAAAGATATTATTTATAGCAGATAAAATAGATGAGACAAGAAATTATGAAGGTGTAGAGGACTTAAGAGAGCTTGCTTTTGAAGATTTAGATAAGGCCATATTAAAAAATATAGATGATACTTTAATAATCAATATACAAAAAAATAGATTAATTTTAGAAGAAAGTATAAAAACTCGAAATAATTTACTATTAAGTAGTGAAAAAGACAAAAATATGTGATATAATAAAACTACCATTTTTAATTAATTGGAAATTAATTAAAAAAATTGGGAGGATGTTTAAATGAGTTTTAAAGATTACTATAATATATTAGGTTTAGAATCAAATAAAGTAACAATAGATGAAATAAAAGTAGCATATAGAGAACAAGCTAAAAAGTATCATCCTGATATGCATATTGGAGATAATATATCAGAAGAAAAGTTTAAGGATATTAATGAAGCATATAGAGTTTTGTCAAATGAAAAGGCAAGAAGAAAATATAATAGAAGCTGGAATATATACCAAGAAAGAAAAAAGAAAATTCAAAGTAGTGTAAAAGAAGAGAAAAAAACTTTTAAAGAAAAATTACTTGGTATATTATTCGGAATAACTGATACAAAAAATAAATCTAAAGTAAAGAAAATAGAAAAAAAAGATGGGGAAAATATAGATACAGAAGTTGATATTAATATAATAGAAGCTTTTAATGGAATAAATAAAAAATTGAAATTGCTTGATGTTAATGGTAAAACAAAGGTTTTTAATTTAAATGTTCCAGCAGGTATTCAAAATGGTGATAAGATAAGATTTGTTGGACAAGGTAAACCTGGAAAAAATGGTGGAAAAAATGGTGACCTTATTGTAAGAATATTTATTAAAGACACAAAAGAATTTAAAATAAATGGAGCAGATATATATAAAGAAGTAAATATTTTGCCATGGGAAGCAGCTTTAGGAACTAAATTAAAAATAAATAGCATAGACGGAGAAATTAACTTAGTAATTCCTAAAGGAACTGGAAGCGGAGAAAGGTTTACTATAAAAGAAAGAGGATATAAGGTTGGAAAAGGTCAAAGAGGAAACTTTTATGTAATAACTAAAATAATCGTTCCTAAACAATTAAATAAACAAGAGGAAGAATTGTATATTAAATTAAAAGAAATAGAAAACATTAGACAAAACGTAGTAGAGAGTTAGAATATATTCTTTAGTTGACATATTATTGTTATTGTAGTATAATAAAATAGTCGAACTAAAGAGAAGAAGAAAGAGGTGCTAATAAATGGATGAATTTCAAGGTAAATATTTTAGTATAACTGATCCTCAAGGGGTAAACACAGTTATATATAGAATTAACAAAACTGCCAAGGAATTACAAAAACAGTATCCTAAATATACTGTTGAAAGATTAGTGTACTCAGAAGAATTAAATGGTAATATGAAAAAGAAAACCTTTTTTGTAGACTACCCAGAACCAGAAGGAGAAGACTTAGTTATATTATCTTTTGGAGAAGAAAAAGTGGTAGTAAATATGGGAATATTAAAAGACGACAAACTAAAAATTTCTAGAAGGCCAATACCAGTTAAGTTTGACACAATATATTCAGAAGTACCAACAGAATTTAAGGACTTTAATTATACACCAAACTTAAAAAGACCGATAACAATAATAGACCCAGAAACAACAGAAGAGGTAAAACCTAAACTATACATAGATAGTCAAACAAATGAAGTAAAAGGAAAATGTAAATTAAAACCATATAAATCGTATTTTACTTTTGAAGTAAAATAATAAAAGGAGGATATACTAGTGGCAGTGCAAAATAATGGGTTCAGAATTAATACGGCAATGGTGAATGCTGTACCAAGAGAAATAAAAAGAAATGGAAATCTATTTAATGGAAATGGCTACAAGGTAACAAGTGATATGCTTAATGATGTGATAGAAATAGGAACAGTAGATTTTAATAGTAATGTACTTTCTGATGATTTAAAGAAGAAAATATTAGAAAATTTTAAAAGAAGAAATACAGAGTATGCACTTTCTATAAAGGAAATGAACAAACAAAAACAAAATGATGTTATTAGAAGCGGTTTAAGAGAAGAAAAATAAATATATACTTAAGAGAAGGTATGAATATGGAAAGTAAGGTTAATAAATTTTTTAAGAAAAATTTAAAATATATAATATTTGCAATAGTGTTATGGATAATAGGAGAGTTATTTTTAATAGCACCAATTGCATATACTATTGGTGAGAGCTATGTTGATGGAAGTTTCGATATGGCTCTTTTTATCCAAGATTTTGTTTCTAATATAATCTCATTTAGTAGTATAACAAAAGTATTTGGAGAAAGTAGTATAGGAGCATTTGGAACAAGTACTTTAATATATACTCTAATACTTATTATAGCATTATGTATAGGAATATATAAAAATAGGCAAAAAACGGACTTTCAAGATATAGAACATGGTTCAAGTGATTGGTCAGAAGGAGGAGCACAATATAGAGTACTAAGTAGAAACTCAGGAATATTACTTGCACAAAACAATTACTTACCATTAAATAAATTAGGAAACATAAATGTACTAATTGTCGGAGGTTCTGGTTCTGGTAAATCATCTTCATATACAATACCTAATGCTCATCAATTATTAGGTTCATACATATTTACAGACCCTAAAGGTGAAATATATGATACAACAGCTGGATACTTAAGACAGAATGGTTATGAAATAAAACTATTAAACTTAGTAAATCCAAAAAGTAGTGATAGCTATAATCCACTTCAACATATAACAAGTGAAATAGATGTAGACGTTATAGCAAATACAATAGTAAAAGGACAAAAAGCTGAAGGTAGTGCATCAGACCCATACTGGGATAACATGGCAGAAATACTATTAAAAGCACTTATATATTATTTAGTAGCAGCAAGGCCACCAGAAGAACAAAACCTAGCAAGTTGTGCAGAACTTGTAAGAGCAGCAAACAATAATGGAGGAGGAAACTTACTTACAGAATTAATGAGTCAGCTTCCATACGACCATCCTGCTAGAATGAACTATAAATCAGTAGAAATAGCATCAGATAAAACATATAGTTCAATACTAAGTACATTACAATCAAAACTAGGAAAATTTGATTCTAAAGATATAGCAGATGTTACATCAACAAATACTATAGACTTTGCAGATATAGCAACAAGAAAAACAGCACTATATGTAGTATCATCAGATACACATGCAGCATATGACTTTTTGCTTACAATATTTTTCTCACAAATGATACAACAATTATATGACTTTGCAGACAAAAATGGAGGAAAATTACCAGTAAAAACCTTCTTTATACTAGATGAGTTTGCAAACATAGGGCAAATACCAGACTTTGACAAAAAGATATCTACAAGTAGAAGTAGAGGGATTTCATTTAGTGTAATACTTCAAAACTTAGACCAATTAAAAGCTATATATGAAAAATCATATGAAACAATTATAGGTAACTGTGATACACATGTGTTTTTAGGAAGCAACTCATATGCAACAGTTGAATACTTCTCAAAAGAATTAGGAGAAAAAACTATAAAACATAATAGTAAATCAGTAAATAGAAATAATGTGGATGTAAGAACAGGATTTAGTGAATCAGATCAAATAATGGCAAGAGCATTAATGACGCCTGATGAATTAAGAAGAATGGATAATAACGAGTGTATTATATTTGAAAAAGGTTTAAAACCTATAAAAGCTAAGAAATTCTGGTATTTCCAAACACCTATGATAAAAGACTTTAATAATACTAGAATAGACCATAATGATTATGAATCAAGAGATAGAGGAACTTGGAGGAAATATAACCCATATAATCCATATACGGGTGACGAAAATGAAGATAAAAACAAAGAAAATATAAAAGTAGAATCTTTAGATGATTTATTTGAAGATGCAAATACTAATAATGAAAATACTACTAATAATTCAAATGCAAATAGCCAAAATACTATAAATAATCAGGTAGTGCAAAATACAAATAGTTCAGAAAATACGAATATAGTGCAACATAATAAAATAGCAAATGATTTAAACTCAATGGTATTACCAGGAATAGATGATGAGATAGATAGTTCAATACAAGATACATCAGATGATGATATAGATATACAAAAAGAATTAGAAGCTAAATTTGATGAGTTATTTGGTACTGATGACAATAATAATTAATATATAAAAAAGAAAATGATAAAGCTTAATTTTTATATATAAATAGAGAAAGTTAAGCTTTATTTTTATATTTTATTCTACTCTTAACTTAATATTATCTAATTAATTTTATATTAATATTATAAAATAAACAAAATGATAGAAGGACATAAAAAAATTAGTACACTAAACAAAAAATTGACTATTTTAATTTGTTATGATATATACTATTTAATTAAGGTAAAAAATAGAGACAAAATAATAAAAGAAAAAAGAATAAAAAAGGAATGATAAAAATGCTTAAAACCCTTGATACTGTATATATATATATATATATATCGTAAGATTTAATAGAATAAAAAAATATAAACATAGAAAAGCTATGTATATTATGCGAATGTAAAATCGTATATTATGCATAGTTTATTTTTGTCAAAATTATTTGAAAATATAAAATATAATAAAAAATAAAAAGAAAAAGTAGAAATAATAAACATAAGGAGGAAAAAATGTGGAAAGAAATATAGAGAAAATAAAAAAACAAGTAAAAGGAATAACTATTATTACATTAGTAGTTACAATAATAGTATTATTAATTTTATCAGGAGTTGTAATAAACTTTAGTTTAGGAAATAATGGAATATTTAAGAAAGCAAAAGAAGGAGTAGAAATTTATCAAAATGCAAATCAAAATGAAAAAATAGAATTAGATAAAGTAGCAAACTCTATAGGTGATTATATAAATTCAGATAAAGAAAAAGAAGAAATAAAAAGTACATTAGGAACAGTAACAGGAGATGAAAAAACTAATACAGAAGTAAATGATTGTTATGGCAACAAAGTAGTAGTACCATCAGGTTTTAAGATAGTAAATCCAGAAGATAATGTACCAGACGGAATAATAATAGAAGATGTAAAAGCAGGAGATGAAATAAGTAAAGGAAATCAATATGTATGGGTACCTTTAGGAAAGGTATATAAAAATACAGATGGAGAGTATGAGACAATAAATTTAGGAAGATATGATATAAACTGGGAAAAACATACATTAGAAATAAAGCAATTAGCAGAAAATTATAGTGAGATTATAACAATTGGAGAAATTTATCAAGAATTGCTAAATAGTAATTATGGAAATTCGGTAGCTAGAAATTTAGAAAAGTATATAATAAATTCTATTAAGAATAAAGGTTATTATATAGGAAGATACGAAGTAGGAGATAATGATGCAAATGAAGCAAGAAATTTTGATGATTATACGTCTAATCCAGACTCTGTTCCTGTAGTAAAAGAGGAAAAATGGCCATATAATTATGTTAGTCAATTAGATGCTTCTATTTTATCTAAAAATATGTATAGTACAAATAACAATTTTGAAAGTGATCTCATAAATAGTTATGCATGGGATACGGCCATACAATTTATACAAAGATTTAGTGATAATAAGTTATATTCAGAGCAACACGCTGCTCAAGGAAATATAAAAACGACAGGAAGCATAGATATTGCTAGCAATAGTTATGATGTAAAATGTAATATATATGATATGGCTAATAATACATCAGAATGGTCAACTGAAACAGGCATAAAAGATGAATTCCCTTGCACTGCTAGAGGAGGAGTTTTTAATCAAGAGAATTATGTATCATTTGGTAGATACTATGGTGGTACAATCTCTTCACATGCTACATATTCTTTTAGAACAATACTATATATAAATGAATAAAATAATTAAAAAATCCAGAATTTTACTTAATCTTAATTAAGTTTTTTTCTGGATTTAAAATAGTAAAAGAAAGTGTTAGCACTGTATAGCAATGAATAATAATAGAAGATGTATCAGCGTTAACAGATATAAATGTCCAAGATATGTAGTATCAGGGAGCATTTCTACAATCTCATAGATTTGAAAATAAGACAATACTGGAATCTACTAATATTACTTAAGAGCAATTATATATATAAAGTAAATTAAAATAAGTGATATAAAAGAAGCTATGAACTTGTAAAATAGAAAAAAATGATTAAATAGTTTTAAATAAACCAAGAGGGACGTATTTCTTTGGTCGATATTATATATAAATTCGAAAAATGATGAATTTTGTCGTATGAATTATTAAATAAATAATAAAAACATATTGATATTATATGGAAATAATTGTAAAATAAAGTATATAAAATATTTTATTAATTTAATCATAAAACTTAATTCAAAAATTTAAATCTAAAAAAATTCAAAGATTAAAAAATGTAACTAGTTACTTTATGCAAATGAAAAAATAAAAGAAGAAAAATTAAAAATATAATATACGAAAAAACGTATTAAAATAATAAAAATAATTGAAAAGTAAAAAAATTTTTTGTATAATGGAAAGGAAGAAAGAAATGGAAAAAAACAAAGTAAATATAAAAGAAGCACCATTGTTAGATGATTATATATTTAAAAGAACATTTACAAAAGGTAGCCCTAATGGAATATTAAGAGACTTTTTAGAAGCAGTACTAGATGTGCATCTAAAAAATGTAGAAGTAATAAATGCAGAAATACCCAAAGATATATTAGAAGAAAAAGGAAGCGTGCTAGATATAAGGGCAAAGCTAGATGATGAAAGATTAATAGATATAGAGATGCAAGTAAAAGATGAAGGAAATATAGACAAAAGAAGCACAATATATATGAG
>CALXQA010000021.1 GCA_944390335.1 uncultured Clostridia bacterium | reverse complement strand
TGTTACAACAGCAAAGACTGATGAAGAGGCAAAAGAGCTATTAACTCTTCTTGGAATGCCTTTCAAAAAATAATAAAGAAGGAGGAAAATGAGAGCAAATGGCTAAAAAATCATTAAAAGTAAAACAAGCTAGACCACAAAAATATAAGACAAGAGAATATAATAGATGCAAGATTTGTGGAAGACCACATGCTTACCTTAGAAAATATGGAATTTGCCGTATATGTTTTAGAGAATTAGCACATAAAGGTGAAATTCCTGGTGTAAAAAAAGCAAGCTGGTAATATATAAAAAAGGAGGGAAAGTTAAATTGAATACTACAGATCCAATAGCAGATATGCTAACAAGAATAAGAAATGCAAATAGTGCTAGACATACTTCAGTAGATGTACCAGCATCAAATATGAAAAAAGCAATTGCAGATATTTTATTTGATGAAGGATATATATCATCTGTTGAAAAGATAGAAGATGGAAAACAAGGCATTTTAAGAATTACATTAAAGTATGACGAAAATGGAAAAAGAGTTATATCTGGTTTAAAGAGAATAAGTAAGCCAGGTTTAAGAATATATGTGGCAAAAGATGAATTACCACAAGTATTAAATGGATTAGGAATAGCTTTAATTTCTACATCTAAAGGAATAAAGACAGATAAAAATGCAAGAAAAGAAGGACTAGGTGGAGAAGTAATTGCATATGTATGGTAATTTATGCATAACAATATTGAAATATTAAGAAAAGGAGGAAAATCCAAATGTCAAGAATAGGAAAGAAACCTATAACAATACCAGACGGAGTAGAAGTTACTTTAAATGAAAATCATATTATTGTAAAAGGACCAAAAGGAACTTTAGAAAAAGTACTTAATAATAATGTTTCAGTAAAAATAGATGGAAAAGAAATTAAAGTAGAAATTCCATCAGAAGAATATGGAAATTTACATGGATTAACAAGAACATTAATTAGTAATATGATAGAAGGTGTAACAAAGGAATTTACAAGAGCATTAGAAGTAAATGGTGTTGGTTATAGAGCACAAAAACAAGGAAATAAATTAGTAATGAATTTAGGATATTCACATCCAGTTGAAATGGATGCACCAGAAGGAATTACATTTGATGTACCAAACCCAAACTCTATAATAGTAAGAGGAATAGATAAAGAACTAGTTGGTCAAACAGCTGCAGTTGTTAGAACAAAAAGACCTCCAGAAGTTTATAGAGGAAAAGGTATAAAATATGTAGAAGAACATATCAGACGTAAAGAAGGAAAGACAGGTAAAAAATAAATCCCTATAAAATAGAGAAAGGAGAAGAAAATGGTTTCAAAAACAGATAGAAAATTTGAAAGAGATAGAAGACATAAAAGAGTTCGCACAAAAATAAGTGGAACTGCAGAATGTCCTAGACTTTGCATGTTTAGAAGCAATAAAGGAATTTATGCTCAAATAATAGATGATGTAAAAGGAACAACATTAGTAAGTGCTTCAACTTTAGATAAAGAAGTAAAAACAAAACGTGCCAATAAAGAAGCTGCAAAAGAAGTAGGAACTTTAATAGCTAAAAGAGCAGCTGATAAGAAAATAACTAATGTAGTTTTTGATAGAAGTGGATACTTATATCATGGAGTAGTAAAAGAACTTGCTGAAAGTGCAAGAGAAGGTGGACTAAAATTTTAGGAAAAGGAGGAAATTTAAGTGCAAGAGAACGAATCTGAATTAAAAGAGAAAGTTGTAGCTATAAGCAGAGTTGCAAAAGTTCTTAAAGGTGGTAGAACTTTTAGATTTAGTGCAGTAGTTGTTGTTGGAGATGGAAATGGCAAAGTAGGAGTAGGAAATGGTAAAGCAGCAGAAGTTCCAGATGCAATAAAAAAAGCTATTGAAGATGCTAAAAAGAACTTAGTAGAAGTTCCAATAGTAGGAACTACAATACCACACGAATATATTGGAAAATTTGGTAGTGCAAGTGTTGTATTAAAACCTGCTGAGGAAGGTACTGGACTTATTACAGGTGGAAGTGTAAGACCAGTCTTAGAACTTGCTGGATATAAAGATGTTAGAACTAAGGTTCTTGGAACAAATAATCCAAGAAATGTTGTATACGCAACTTTAGAAGGTCTAAAGAGTATGCAAACAATCGAAGAAGTAGCAAGAAAAAGAGGAAAGAAAGTAGAAGATATAAAATAAGATATAAATATTTAAGAAAATAAATTTAATTAAGGAGGTGTAATCCATATGAAATTAGATGAATTAAAGCCAGCACAGAAAAAAACAAAAAAATTAAGAGTTGGACGTGGTATAGGTTCTGGTTTAGGAAAGACATCTGGAAGAGGACATAAAGGACAAAAAGCAAGATCAGGCGGTGGAGTTAGACGTGGATTTGAAGGTGGTCAAACACCATTATATAGAAGATTACCAAAAAGAGGATTTACAAATATATTTGCTAAAGATTATGTAGAAGTAACCTTAACAATGTTAAATAAATCAACGGTCCAAGATGTTGATGCAAAAAGCCTAATAAAAGACGGAATCATAAGCAAAGAAAAAGACGGAATAGTAATAATAGCAACTGGAAAACTAGAAAAGAAATTAAACATTAAAGCTGTAAGATTCACTAAATCTGCTAAAGAGAAAATAGAAGCTTTAGGCGGAAAGGCAGAGGTGATTTAGTTGTTAAAAACTATAAAGAACGCTTTAAAATCTCCAGAGATAAGAAAGAAAATATTATTTACATTACTTTTACTAGTAATATTTAGATTAGGTTGTTATATAACAATACCAGGGGTAGATATGATTACACTAGAATCAACAATGGATTCATATTCAAATAGTGTAACAGGAATGATTAATATGATTTCTGGAGGAGCATTTTCTAGATTATCAATATTTGCTATGTCTATAACACCATATATTACAGCATCTATTGTTATTCAATTATTAGGAATGATAATACCTGCTTTAGAAAGGCTTACTAAAGAAGGCGGAGAAGAAGGAAGAAAGAAAATTGATAGATATACTAAATTAATAACATTAGCACTTTCTTTAATAGAAGGTTTAGGTATATATTTATCATATAGATCTTCTGGAATATTTATGGATGATAGCTTTTTGACAGGAGCTGTAGTTGTAATATCACTAATGGCAGGAACTTCACTACTTATGTGGTTAGGAGATAAAATAACATCAAAGGGAATTGGAAATGGAATATCAATGCTTATATTTGCAGGTATAGTATCAAGCTTTCCAGCAGCAGCAGTTGCAATTGCAGAACTTATAGTAGTAGATGGCACATTTAGTACAATTGGACTACTTACAGCTATTGGAATAGTAATAGGAATATTAATACTTATAACAGGAGTTGTATTTGTACAATTAGCAGAAAGAAGAATTCCAGTACAATATTCTAAAAAAATAGTTGGAAGAAGAATGGTGGGAGCACAAAATACTCATATACCAATTAAGCCTGCAATGGCAAGTGTTATGCCAATAATATTTGCATCATCATTTATGACATTCCCTGCTATGATTATTCAGTTATTTGTAAATAATATAGAGTCTCAAACAGGATTTTGGAGAGTAATATATAATTTATCAATAGCTACATCATCTTCAGCAGTTGGTTGGCAATATACAATTATAAATGCAATAATATATTTACTATTAATAGTTGGATTTACTTACTTTTATACATATGCTACATTTAATCCAGCAGAAGTAGCAAATAATATTAAGCAAAATGGTGGATTTATTCCAGGAATAAGAGCTGGAAAACCAACAGCAGATTATTTATCTTCTGTATTATCTAAAGTTGTACTATTTGGAGGATTATTCTTAGCAGCTATTGCTATACTTCCAATGCTTACAAGATTTACAGGATTAAATACTGCTTTTGGAGGAACATCAATACTAATTGTAGTAGGTGTTGCAATTGAATTAAGTCAACAATTACAATCACAACTTGTAATGAGACATTATAAAGGATTTTTAGAATAAAAGATAAACAGCCAGAAGGTATAACCTTTTGGCTTTTAAAATGAAAAAATTTTAAAATTTCAAATTTAAAAAATACACAGCAAAATCCTTAAAAAGTGCACAGCAAAAGTCTTAAAAAATGCACATTAATATTGCATAAATAGAATAAATATGATAAAATTTATATAAAAATTAATCTTGGAGGTAAAATATGTCTTTAAAAAATAAAGAATATAAAGAAAGATTAGTAGATAAAAAAGTATCAGATTATTTATCTGTTTTTGGAGCAGTAAGTATTGAAGGACCAAAATGGTGTGGGAAAACTTGGACTGCACTTAATCATGCTAATAGTGCTGTATATTTAGATGAAGAAGAAGTAAGAGAAAAAGCAAAGCTTAGCTTAAATTTAATATTAAATGATGAAAGACCAGAACTAATAGATGAGTGGAATCTATTTCCTGAAATTTGGGATGCCGTTAGAAGAAAATGTGATAAAACTAATGAAAAAGGCAATTATATTTTGACTTGTTCAACAAAATTAACAGATAATGAACAAAGGGAAAAGATTCACCATTCAGGAGCAGGGAGAATTGGAAGAATACATATGCATACTATGAGTCTATATGAGTCAGGAGATTCTACACGGTATGATTTCAATAAATGACATGCTAAATAATGTTAATATAGAAAAATTAAATAAAAAGACAACTTTGGAAAAATTAGCAATTTTAATAATTAGGGGAGGTTGGCCATCTAATATTAATACAGAAGAAAATAAAATTGGAATTATTCCTAGAAGTTATATTGAAGCAATATTAGATAAAGATATTAATGATGATAAAAAAAGAGATAAGAATAAAATGGAAATGCTTTTAAAAAGTTTAGCTAGAAATGAAACTACTATAGCTAATAAGAATACCCTTTTAAAAGATATAGAGGAATTTGCAAATGAAAAAGAAATTATAGAGAGTAGAACAACTATAGATGATTATTTAGATGTATTAAATAGACTGAATATTATTGAAAATCAAGATGCATATAATGAAAATTATAGGTCACCAGAAAGAGTAGGAAAAACTGCAAAAAGACATTTTGTAGATCCATCACTAGCATGTGCATGCTTAGACTTGACTAAAAATAAATTAATGGAAGATTTAAGAACTTTTGGCTTTATGTTTGAAGCTATGTGTGAAAAAGATTTAAGAATATATATAGAATATCTTGGAGGAAAAATATATCATTTTAGAGATAATATTACTGGATTAGAAGTTGATTCAATACTTGAGTTTGAAGATGGGGAATATGCAGCAATTGAAATTAAATTAGGTCTGCATCAAGTAAATGAAGCAAAACAAAATTTATTGAATTTTTACGATAATATGAAAAAAAAGCCAAAATTTATGTGTGTAATAGTAGGTTTTACAGATATTATTGCAAAAGATCCAGAAACAGGAATCTATATTGTTCCAATTACAGCATTAAGGCCATAAATGCATTTGACAAAATAAATAAAAAATATTAAAATATGGTAGCTAAAGAATAAAGTAAAAGAAAGGAAATAAAAAATGTATATTATAATGTTAGGAGCACCTGGAACAGGTAAAGGTACAATTGGAAATGAAATTTGTAAAAAATATAATTTAGTTCATCTAGCAACTGGGGATATTTTTAGAGATGAAATGAAAAGAAAAACAGAATTAGGAATGAAAGCAGAGGAATATATTTCTAAAGGAGAATTAGTACCAGATAGCGTTACAATTAAAATGGTAGAGGGAAAATTAGATAAGCTAGATAATGTTTTATTAGATGGATTTCCAAGAACAATACCTCAAGCAGAGGCTTTAAATGAATATTTAAATAAAACTAATAAAAAGATTACAGCAGTTATTAATTTAAATGTACCAGATGAGGATATTATAAAAAGGACATCTAGTAGAGTGATATGTTCAAATAAAGATTGTGGAGCATCATATAACACAATATTTATGCCACCAAAAGTTGAAGGAATATGTGATATTTGTGGTAGCCCACTTATTAAAAGAAAAGATGATAATCCAGAAACTATAAAAGAAAGATTACAAGTATATTATAAAAATACAAAACCATTAATTGAGTTTTATGAAAAAATGGGATTATTAGAAAGTATATACATTAATATATATTCTGAAACTACAAAAGAAGATACTACAAAAAAGGCAGTGGAAATAATAGAAAAGAGGAAATAATAATGGTATATATTAAATCTAAACATGAAATTGATAAAATGAAAGAAGCATGTAGAATAGCTAATCTTGCTCAAAAGGCAGTTGAAAGAGCTATAAGACCAGGAATTTCAACTTTAGAATTAGATAAAATAGCAGAAGCTACAATGAGAGAAAATGGCGCAATACCTGCAGAAAAAGGGTATCCAAGTGGTATGAAAGGGGTACCTGATTTCCCAGGTTCTATTTGTGCATCTATTAATGATAATATTATACATGGAATACCTTCAAAACATGCTATTTTGTTAGAAGGTGATATTATAAGTGTTGATTTAGTAGCATATAAAGATGGATTTAATGGAGATTGTGCAAGAACATATTTTGTGGGAAATGTATCAGATAGAGCTAAAAGATTAGTTGATGTTACAAAACAGGCATTTTTTGAAGGAATTAAATATGCTAAAAAGGGGAATAGACTAGGAGATATTTCACATGCTATCGGAAGTTTTGTAGAGAAAAACGGATATAATGTTATAAAAGAATTCGAAGGACATGGAATAGGTAGACAAATGCATGAAGAACCAGGTATCCCTAATTATGGAAAAGCAGGAAGAGGAATAAGGCTAGAACCAGGTATGACACTAGCAATAGAGCCAATGGTTGTAGAAAAAAGCCCTGAAATTTGTCAAGGAGACGACGGTTGGTCAATATGGACTTTAGATGAAGGATTATCAGCACACTATGAAAATACTATTTTAATAACAGAAAAAGAGCCAGAAATATTGACATTACTTTAAAATTATTATATAATATAATAGCTATTGTGAAAAAATATCTCATATATTTTAAATATGTAAACAATAAGCATAGGGGGAAAAACAATAATATGTCTAAAGAAGATGTAATTGAAGTAGAAGGTACAGTATCAGAAGCTTTACCTAATACATTATTTAAAGTAAAACTTGAAAATGGACATGAAATATTAGCTCATATATCTGGTAAATTAAGAATGAACTATATAAAAATATTACCAGGAGATAAAGTAAAAGTAGAGTTATCACAATATGATTTAACAAAAGGAAGAATTACTTGGAGAGCTAAATAAATTTTTGAAAAATAAAAAATAAATAATAAATAGCTAAAAGCTTAAGTGTGAAGTGAGGTGTTTAAGACATTTGACTTCACATATAAGCTAAGGCTAAATTTGTAGGAGGTGTATCAAGATGAAGGTAAGACCATCTGTAAAGAAAATGTGCGATAAGTGCAAAGTTATCAAAAGAAAAGGTGTAATAAGAGTTATATGTGAAAATCCAAAACACAAACAAAGACAAGGATAATTAAAATTAATTTAGGTATTAACACAAGTCTAGTAAGCGGCTGATTTAGATTTGTGTTTATATATATGTCTATTATATTTTAAAGATTAATTAATTATTAATAAAATAGTGAAAACCTTTCTAAATTATTTTATTAAAATTAATTAATGCATTTCACCTTTAAAATTATATAGATAAAATAACAAAATTTAAGATAAAATAATTTAAAATTAAGAAAAAAATAATAAGAAAGAGGTGCAAAAATGGCTCGTTTAGCAGGAGTAGATTTACCTAAGGAAAAAAGAATAGAAATAGGATTAACATACATTTATGGAATTGGTTTAAAACGTTCTCAAAAAATCCTAAAAGATGCTGGAGTAAATCCAGACACTAGAGTTAAAGACTTAACAGCAGAACAAGAACAAGCTATAAGAAAAGCTATGTCTGAATATGTTGTAGAAGGTGATTTAAGAAGAGAAGTAGCATTAAACATTAAGCAATTAGTAGAAATGGGATGCTATAGAGGATTAAGACATAAAAGAGGATTACCAGTAAGAGGACAAAGAACAAAAACTAATGCGCGTACAAGAAAAGGTCCAAGAAAATTGGTAAGTAAAAGTAAAGCAGCTAATTAATTTTTAGGAAGGAGAAAAAATAATGGCAAAGACTGTAAAAAAGACTACAACTAGAAGAAAAGTAAGTAAGCATATTGAAAGCGGAAAAGCACATATTCATTCTAGTTTTAATAATACAATAGTTACAATATCAGATGTTCAAGGTAATGTAATATCTTGGGCAAGTGCAGGAGGACTTGGATTTAAAGGTTCTAGAAAGAGCACACCATTTGCAGCAGGAGAAGTTGCAGAAAATGCAGCAAAAGCAGCAATGGAACACGGATTAAAAACAGTAGAAGTATTTGTAAAAGGTCCAGGAGCAGGACGTGAATCTGCAATAAGAGCTTTACAAACAGCAGGATTAGAAATTACATCAATAAGAGATGTAACACCTATTCCACATAATGGTTGTAGACCACCAAAAAGAAGAAGAGTATAATTTGAAAAAGAGGAGGAAAGAAAATGTCAAGATATAAAGACGAACAGTGTCGTATTTGCCGTAGAGAAGGACAAAAGTTATTCTTAAAAGGTGAAAGATGCTATACAGATAAATGCAGTATCAACAGAAGAAACTATGCTCCAGGTCAAAATGGACAAAAAAAATCTAAACTTTCTGAATATGGTACTCAATTAAGAGAAAAACAAAAAACAAAGTCATTCTATGGTGTTGGAGAAAAACAATTTAGAAAATACTTTGATATGGCTTCTAAAAATAAAGGTAAAACTGGTGAAATACTATTACAACTATTAGAAAGTAGATTAGATAATGTTGTATATAGATTAGGTTTTGCAACATCAAGAACACAAGCAAGAATGCTAGTAACACATGGAGCATTTGATGTAAATGGAAAGAAAGTAAATATCCCATCATATATAATAAAAGAGGGAGATGTAATATCAGTAAGAGAAATAAAGAAAGATAATGGAGCAATTAAACATGCTATAGAAGTAAATTCAGCAAGACCAGCTCCAACATGGCTTGAAAGAGATTTTGAAAAATTAAGTGGTAAAGTAGTAAGACTTGCAGGTAGAGAGGATATAGACCTACCAGTTGAGGAACATTTAATAGTAGAGCTTTACTCTAAATAATGATTATTATATTTGTATAATGAGGAAAATTCTCATAATTATTAGGAGGTAAAAATGATAGAATTTGAAAAGCCAAATATTAAATGCTTAGAAATGGATAGTGAAAGAAATTATGCAAAATTTGTATGTGAACCACTTGAGCGTGGATATGGTATAACTATCGGAAATTCATTAAGAAGAATCTTACTTTCATCATTACCAGGATGTGCAATTAAGAATGTAAAAATAGAAGGGGCTCAACATGAGTTTACAACTATACCAGATGTAGTAGAAGATGTTCCAGAAATAATATTAAACCTAAAAATGGTTAGAATAAAAATGGATAAAAACGAAGAAAAAACATTAAGAATAGATTTTGACGGTGAAGGTGAAGTAAAAGCTGGTGACATTATAACAGATGGTACAGTTGAAGTATTAAATCCAGACTTACATATAGCTACAGTTTCTAAAGGAGGAAAACTTCATATGGAAATGTGTGCAGATATGGGAAGAGGATATAATACAGCAGAAAAGAATAAAATGCAAAACCAACCAATAGGAGTTATAGCAATAGATTCAATATATTCTCCTGTAAAAAAAGTAAACTATGCAGTAGAAAACACAAGAGTTGGGCAAATGGTTGACTATGATAAATTAACAATAGAATTATGGACAGATGGAAGTCTAGAGCCATATGAAGCTTTAAGTTTAGCAGCTAAAGTATTAACAGAACATTTAAAATTATTTGTAGATTTATCAGAAACAGCAAAAAATACTCAAATAATGATTGAAAAAGAAGAAAATAAGAAAGAAAAAATCTTAGAGATGCCAATAGAAGAACTAGAATTATCAGTAAGATCATTTAATTGTTTAAAAAGATCAGGAATTTCTACAGTAGAAGACTTAGCAAATAAAACAGAAAATGATATGATGAAAGTAAAAAATCTAGGAAAGAAATCATTAGATGAAGTAATAGCTAAATTACATGACTTAGGTTTAGATTTGGCTAAAGAAGAAGAATAAATTCATATAAAGGAAGGTGAAAGACATGAGAAATAGAAAATTAGGAAGAACTACTGATATAAGACTAGCTATGCTTAAGAATTTATCAACTGATTTAATATGGCATGAAAAAATAGAAACTACAGAAGCTAGAGCTAAAGAAGTAAAAGCAATAGTAGATAGTTTAATAGCACTTGCTGTAAAAGAAAAAGATAACTTTGAAGAAGTAGAAGTAAAAGTTGTTAAAGCTAAGCTAGATAGCAAGGGAAATAAAGAAACTGAACTTGTAAAAAGTAAAAACGGAAAAGAATTTCTTAAAGTAGTTAAAGAAGAGAAAATGGAAAAAAGACAAAAAGATATGCCATCAAGATTAAATGCTAGAAGAAAAATGTTTAAGAAAATAAATAAAGTAAAAGACCAAGATGGTAATCCAATTGACTTAACAGATAAATTATTTAATAGTATAGCACCAAGATATGTTGGAAGAAATGGTGGATATACACAAATAATTAAATTAGGAAATCGTAGAGGAGATGCAGCAGAGACTGTAATACTTAAATTAGTTTAATTATATAAGTTTATAGTGATAAATAAAATAGAAGCTTTGCAAAATGTAAGGCTTTTATTTTTTTGTATGCAAAAAATGCCAAAATAAAAAAATGAAAAATATAAAAAAATGTATTGACATTACGAACATGTGTGTGTATAATATTAAATATAAAAATCAAACAAAAGTTTTGTGGAGGTTTAATATGATAACTACATTACACATAAAAAATATAGGAATAATAGATGATATATGTATTGAATTAGAAAATAATTTTAATGTACTTACAGGAGAAACAGGAGCTGGAAAAACATTAATTATAGATGCAATAAATATAATATGTGGAGGAAGATTTTCAAAAGAAATGATAAGAAGAGGAGAAGAATTTTCTTTTGTAGAGATAAATTTATATCTTCCAGAAAATAGCTTGGCAATAGAAGGAAATATAATAGTAAGTAGAGAAATACATTTAAATGGCAGAAATATGTGTAAAATAAATGGAAGATTAGTAACTCTAACAGAATTAAAAAGTTTTATGAGTAATATAATAGATATTCATGGACAAAATGATAATCAAAAAATATTAGAGCCTAAAAACCATATAAAATATTTAGACAATTTTATAGGAAAAGAAATTTTAGATATAAAAGAAGAATATCTAAATTTATATAAAAAAAGAGTAGAACTAAAAAAAGAATTAAAAGAAAATTTAGGTGATGATAAAGAAAAACAAAGAAAATTAGATTTACTTCAATATGAATTTGAAGAAATAGAAAAAGCAAACTTAAAGAAAGATGAAGAAAATGAACTTGAAGATAAAAGAAAGAAATTTATGAATTCAGAAAAAATAAGTAAATCATTAAATTCAGCAGATATATTATTAGGAGAGGGAGCAATTGATAAAATTAGTGATGCTATAAAAATGATTGAAAATATTAGTAGTATTGATAAAATATATGATGAAAAACTAAATGAATTAAAAAATATATACTATGAAGTACAAGAATTATCTAGGGATATATCAGAACTTAATTCAGATGTATACTTTGATGAAAGTGAAAGAAATTATGTTGAAGAAAGACTAGATATGATATATACATTAAAAAGAAAATATGGAAATAGTGTAGAGGAGATAATAGAATATAAAGAAAAAATAGAAAAAGAAATAGAAAGAATAAATAATTTAGATGAGCATAATGAAATGCTGAAAAAAGAAATAAAAGAAATAGAGGAAAAAATGTGGAAGATAGCAAAAAAAATGCATGAAATAAGACTAAAATTTTCTGAAATATTAAATGGAAAAATAAATAAAGAACTTTGTGAATTAGAAATGTTAAATGCAAAATTTATAGTTAATATTAGTAAAGAAGATTTTGATAAAAATGGGATAGATGATGTGCAATTCTATATTCTAACAAATATAGGCGAAGAGCAAAAAGAACTATCTAAGATTGCATCTGGAGGAGAAATGTCAAGAATTATGCTTGCAATAAAAACTGTACTTGCAAATACAGATAAAACTCCTGTATTAATATTTGATGAAATAGATACAGGAATAAGTGGAAAAGCTGCTAAAGCAGTAGGTGAAAAATTAAAAATTATAGGAAAAGGACATCAGGTATTATGTATAACTCATCAACCAAGTATTGCTGCAAAAGGTGATAGTAATTATTATATAAGTAAAGAATTAGAAAATGGAAGAACACATACAAAAGTAAAAAAATTAAATGAAAATGAAGTAATTAATGAAGTAGCAAGAATATCAAATGGAGAAATAACAGACATAGCAAGAAAACATGCTATTGAACTAAGAAAATCAGCGTAATTAATATTAAAGGTTTACAAAATACCAAATATACAGTATAATAATATATGTATAAATTTGGAGGTAATATTATGGAAACAAAGAATAATCAAGAACAAGAAATAGATATGAATCAATTAATGCAAGTTAGAAAAGAAAAATTAGATAAATTAATGCAAGAAGGAAAAAATCCATTTGAGATAACAAAATTTAATAGAACTCATACAACTAAAGATATTATAGAAAAATATGATGAATTAGAAGGAAAAGATGTAACAGTTGCAGGAAGAATAATGGGAAAAAGAATAATGGGAAAAGCATCTTTTTGTCATATTCAAGATGGAGAAGGAAAAATCCAAAGTTATGTTAGTATAAATGAATTAGGAGAAGAAAGCTATAAAGAATTTAAAGAAGATGATATTGGAGATATTATAGGAATAACAGGATTTGTATTTAAAACAAAAACTGGTGAAATTTCTATTCACGCAAAAGAAGTTAAACTTCTTACTAAATCATTAAAGCCACTTCCAGAAAAATTTCATGGATTAAAAGATACAGACTTAAGATATAGACAAAGATATGTAGACTTAATTGTAAATCCAGAAGTAAGAGATACATTCATAAAAAGAAGTGTGATAATAAAAGAATTAAGAAATATATTGGATGAAAAAGGATATTTAGAAGTAGAAACACCAATTCTTAATAATTTAATAACAGGAGATGCTGCAAGACCTTTTGTAACACATCACAATACATTAGATATGGATATGTATTTAAGAATAGCACCAGAGCTTAATTTAAAGAGATTAATTGTAGGTGGATTTGAAAAAGTATATGAAATTTGTAAGAACTTTAGGAACGAAGGAATGGATATAAAACATAATCCAGAATTTACAAATGTAGAATTATATGCTGCATATGAAGATTATAATGATATGATGAATATAACAGAAGAAATAATAACCAGATTATGTATGAAAGTAAATGGAACATTGAAAATAAATTATCAAGGCACAGATATTAATTTAGAAGCACCTTGGAGAAGAATTACTATGATAGATGCAATAAAAGAAGTTACAGGAATAGACTTTAATAATATAAAAACAGATGAAGAAGCTATAAAAATAGCTAAAGAGAAAAATG
This sequence comes from uncultured Clostridia bacterium, assembly GCA_944390335.1. Classification (GTDB taxonomy): domain Bacteria; phylum Bacillota; class Clostridia; order TANB77; family CAG-508; genus CAG-793. The sequence goes on along the minus strand of CALXQA010000021.1, from coordinate 5,057 downwards.
TAGAATTAGAAGAAGGAAAAACTACAAGAGGACATATAATAAATGAATTTTTTGAAACTTTTGTAGAAGAGACACTAATTCAGCCAACATTTATAATGGATTATCCTATAGAAGTATCACCTCTAACTAAAAAGAAGAAAGATAATCCATCACTTACAGAAAGATTTGAGTTATTTATAGGAGGAAGAGAATATGGTAATGCATATTCAGAACTAAATGACCCAATTGATCAATATGAAAGATTAAAGAAACAAGCAGAAGCTAGAGCAAAAGGTGATGAAGAAGCTGGGATGATGGATGAAGATTTTGTAAATGCACTAGAAATAGGTTTACCACCAACAGGAGGATTAGGAATAGGATTAGATAGACTTATAATGCTTCTAACAGATAGTAGTTCAATAAGAGATGTTTTATTATTTCCTACTATGAAAAATATTAATAACAACTAATATATAATGGAATATAAAAAGTAAAAAATATATAAGATGTTAGGAGATAAATTATGATAATATCTATAAATACTATGCAAAAATTGTCTAAAATAAAAAATTCTGCATATGAGGCAATAAAGATAGAATATTTATATCATTCAAATAAGCTTGAAGGGAGTACTTTTAGTAAAGAAAATCTTATAGACCTATTAGAGCAAAAACAAGTAAATGGAACACACTTTTTAGATGATGTTATAGAAACAAAAAATTCATTAGAGTTATTTGATAATGTAATAGATACTCTTAAAGAGCCTTTTGATAAATATTTGTTATGGAATTGGCACAGAATTTTGAAAAAAGGTACTGTAGATGATGAAATAGACAATATTGGAAAATGGAAGAAATATGAGAATAGATTGTCTAAAACAGATTTAAAACTGTGTGAACCACATTTTGTAGAAAATAGTATATATAATCTGTTTGAAGACTGGAAAGAAAGTAAAAAAGATATTTATAGTATAGCAGATTTTCACCAAAGATTTGAGCATATACATCCTTTCCAAGATGGAAATGGAAGAATAGGAAGATTTATAATGCTTAGACAATGTTTGGAAAATAATATTGACTTAATTGCTATTGATAATATTTATAATAAAGAATATAGAGCCGCTTTATATGAAGCACAGAAAAATGGAAATATAGAATCATTAGTAGATATATTTCAAAAATGTCAAAAAAGACTTGATGAAAAATTAAAAGATTATATGTCAATAATAGAGCAAGTATCAAGAGAAGTAGAATAATCATAAAATAAAAGGAAGTAATATATAAATAAACAAGTTGGAATATATAAATCTAACTTGTTATTTCTTACTATATGATAAAGTTTTAAATTATGCACTTTTTAAGTTTACAAAGTAAGTAATATAAAGTATAATAAATATATTAGTAAATTGAAGAGGATATATATGATTAATTTTACTAATGCAGTAGAAGAACTTAATAATTATAAAGGTTCAGAAAAGAAAAAACATTAATATATGACAATAAAAAATATTTAGTAAAGTTTCCGGACCCAATTAGAGAAAAAAATAAAAGGCTTTCATATATTAATAATGCATATTCAGAATATATTGGTAGCCATATATTTGAGATGGCAGGTATAAATATGCAAAATACAATACTAGGAATATATAATTATAACGGTAAAGAAAAGATAGTATGTGCATGCAAAGAATTTACAGATGAAGAACGTATTCTATATGAGTTTGAAAGTATAGCACTAGGTATAAATCCAGATAAAAAAATATGTTTGGAATTATCCGATATTATTAATATATTAAGTGAAATAGAAAAAAGAAAATATTAAATATATCTATAAATGATAATATTAAAGATAGATTTTGGGACATGTTTATAATAGATTGCTTAATAGGAAATAATAATAGACATAATGAAAACTGGGGATTTTTAGTGAATAAAAAAGCAGCATAGCAGAGTCTGCACCAATATATGATTGTGGTTCATGTTTAAATCCATTAATAGATGATATTGAAATTAGTTATATTAGTTATGTAGATAAAAAGAATCTTGCTATAAATTGTTATTCTTGTATAAAAGATAATGGAAAGAAAATAAACTATATGACATATATATCAAGTGTAAAAAATAAAGAATGCAATAATGCACTTTTAATAGTTTTTAAAAATATTAAAATAGATGACATAAATAAGTTTATAGATAATACTTTAGGAATATCAAATATAAGAAAAGAATTCTATAAACATATTTTAAATGAAAGATATGAAATATTAAAAAGTGCTTATTTAAAAATTTCTAAATAATATAATTTATATTATTATAAAATAAAAAATGAATAAGGAGGAATTTAATGAATATAGGGAGATATAAAGTAGATCCATTTTTATTAATAGTTATTCTGCTTTTTGCATTTTCAAACTTATCATATTATTTTGATACTCCAGGAGCATTATTAGGATTAATATTATCAATACCAGGAGTATTAATAGCAATAACATTTCATGAATTTGCACATGCATGGATGGCTGATAGACTAGGTGATGATACTCCAAGAAGGGAAGGTAGATTAAGCCTAAATCCAATAAAACATATGGACCCAGTAGGAATTCTAATGTTATTATTTGTAGGCATTGGATGGGGTAGACCAGTTTCAATAAATCCAGTTAATTTTAATAGAACAATATCAATAAGAAAAGCAAATGCATTAGTAGCTTTTGCTGGACCTGCAATGAATTTTATACTAGCAATTGTATTTAGTATAATATATGCTGTATATTTAGTTTTTGGAGGTACATTTATATATACAGATGCAGGAAATATAATTGAAATAATAATTGCATCAATTATATCAATGAATATAGGATTAGGAGTATTTAATTTAATACCACTTCCACCACTTGATGGCTCAAAAATTCTAGTTGCTTTTTTACCAACAAAAGCAAGAAATTGGGTAGAAGAACATGAACATATATTATATTTTGTATTTATAATAATATGGGTAACACCTATCTCAACATATATAATAAGTCCATTTATACAAATGATAAGTCATTGGTTAATTAATTTAATTACTTTTATAGTAGGGTTATTAACATAAATTGTATTAATTATGAAATATGTATAAAGAAAGGCTAAATAAATGAAAGATACATATATACTAGGAATTGAATCTAGCTGTGATGAAACAGCAGTTGCAGTAGTTAAAAATGGAAGAGAAATATTATCAAATGTTATAAACACACAGATACCAATACATACTGTTTATGGTGGTGTAGTTCCTGAAATAGCATCCAGAAATCATATAGATAATATATCAAAAGTTACAAAAGAGGCTATAAATAAAGCAAATATTGAGTTTAGTGATATAGATGCAATTGCATGCACATATGGTCCTGGATTAGTTGGAGCACTTTTAGTAGGATTATCTTATGGTAAAGCACTTAGTTATGCAATAAATAAACCTTTAGTAGGAGTAAACCATATAGAAGGACATATTGCAGCTAACTATATAACATATTCAAAGCTAGAGCCACAATTTCTTTGCATAATGATGTCAGGTGGAAATACACAAATAGTAAATGTAAAAGACTATACTAATTTTAAAGTATTAGGAAGAACTAGAGATGATGCTATAGGTGAAGCATTTGATAAAGTTGCAAGAGTTATTGGACTTGGATATCCTGGAGGACCTAAAATAGACCAAATGGCACAAAGTGGAATTAGTAATATAGAATTACCTAAAACACATATAGATGGACTAGATTTTAGTTTTAGTGGAATAAAAACAGCAATTATAAATATACATCATAGAAATCCAGATGTAAATAAAAATAATTTATGTGCTAGTTTTGAAAAAGAAATAACAGAAATGCTTTTGGATAAAGTAGAAAAAGCTATAGAAGAGACGAACTCAAAAAAAATTGTACTTGCTGGTGGTGTTTCTGCAAATACATATATAAGAAAAGAGTTTGAAAAATTAAAAGAAAAAGGTATAGAAGTTTATATGCCTGATTTAAGTTTATGCACAGATAATGCTGCTATGATAGCATCTGCTGGTTACTATAATTATATATCTGGAAAAATAAGTAATTTAAGTTTAAATGCTATACCTAATTTAAAATTAGATTAATATTAGGAAGGAATATAGAATATGTCAATATATGCTATAGGAGATTTACATTTATCTTTAAATAAAGAAAAACCTATGGATATTTTTGGAGATAATTGGATAGGTCATGAAGAGAAGATAAAAGATAATTGGACAAAGCAAGTTAAAGAGAATGACTTAATACTTCTTGTAGGTGATTTTTCATGGAAGATGCATTTAGAAGATATGTATGAAGATTTTAAATATTTAAGTAATCTACCAGGTAAAAAAATATTATTAAAGGGAAATCATGATTATTGGTGGAATACATTAAAAAAAATGAGAGAATACATATCTATTAATGGATTTAGCAATATAGATTTTCTATATAATAATAGCTATGAATATGAAAATATAGCTATTGTAGGTACAAGAGGTTGGGCTTTTGCAGAAACAGATGAAGATATGAAGATAAATCATAGAGAAGTAGAAAGATTAAAATTATCCATAAATGATGCAATAAAAAATTATCCAGAAAAAGAAATTATATGTATGATGCATTATCCCCCTATTAATAACAAGATGATAAGTAGTAGTGGTAATAATACTGAAAAGGAAGATATAAAGTATTCATATATAAATGTGATGAAGGAATATAATATAAAAAGATGTATTTATGGACACCTTCATGGTGAAGCACAAGAGGATGCTTTTGAGGGAATATATGATGGTATTGAATTTAAATTAGTAAGTGCAGACTATTTAAATTTTAAATTATTAAAATTGATATAAACATATAAAAGGAGAGAAAAAATGTCTGAAAGCCTTGATACTGTATATATATATATATATATATCGTAAGATTTAATAGAAAAAATAAATATAGACATAGAGAAACTATGTATATTATGCGAACGTAAAATCGTATATTATATATAGTTTATTTTTGCAAAAGCAAAAGAAAATAGAAATAATAAACATAGGGAGGAAGAAAAATG
>CALXQA010000020.1 GCA_944390335.1 uncultured Clostridia bacterium | reverse complement strand
ATAAAAATATCCTCATAATATGAAAAACTTCCACCAAAACAAATAGCTTCTGGTTCGAATATATTTATTATATTAATAAGTCCTATACTAACATTTTCTAAATATTCTTCTATAAATTCTTTTACATCTTTTTTTTCTATATTATTTCTAATATAGTTTTGTACTTCTTCTGCTTGTATTTCTTTATTATTACCTAATTTTAATCTATTAATTGCTTCTTGTTTAAATCTTTTCATAGATGCATATGTCTCAAAACAACCTTTTTGTCCACAATTGCAAAGTTTCCCATTTTTATCAATAATCATATGACCTAATTCAAACCCAGAGCTATTTTTAGGTTCTAATAATTCTCCTCCTAAAAATATAGCTGAGCCCACTCCTGTTCCTATACATAAAAATGCACAATCATCATATATTCTTAATGCACCATATTTTTTTTCTGCTAAACCTGCACACTTTCCATCATTTTTTATTTTTATAGTTGTTTTATACTTTTCTTCAAGTACTTTTCCAATATTAAACTCTTCTATATTTAAATTTACTAAATTTCTAATCTTACCTTCTTTAGGCATTCCTGGTACAGCAATTCCAATTTTACTTATATCACTAATATCAAAATCATTCTTTTGTAATAAAAAGTTTATCTCATTTTCTATAATATCTACTATTAAATTCTCTGCTCTATTTTCATCTTTTATATAATTTATATCAATATCTCTAGTTTCTTTTGATAAAATCTTTCCATTTTTATCAACTATCCCTGCAGCTATATGGCTTCCTCCTATATCTATTCCTATCCTCATAATGATAATTTCTCCTTAATATTAAATAATATATATAATAGCATACACTTTTCTATCTTTAATATAGTAAAATATTTTTTATTATATTTTTTTATAATTTTTTACTTATTTTTTTATTTATTTTCCACTAATTTTTTTATTTATTTTCTACTAATTCTTTTTGTTATTTTTAAAAAGAGCAACTTTTGATTGCCCTTTTTGTTTCTTTTATTAAAATCCTGCTGCTGAGAACAAGAAGATACCCATATATACCTCAATACAAGGTACAAGTACAACTATTGTTATAAATATGATTACTATACCAACTATAGAATATAGTATTTGTGGTAATATCTTTACAATTTTATCTATTATTTGGTCAATATCCATATCCATATATTCTACTAACTTTTCCATCATAGTTGGTAAATCAGTTTGCATTCCTATCTTAAGCATTTCAGTTATCATAGAACTTGCTAATCCTGATTTTTCAAAAGGTTCTACCCATGAATCTCCGACTATAATATTATTTATAGCTGTCTCTATAATTGAAAGCATAACTAAGTTCTTTACAACATTTTTACTAACTTCCAATGACTCTTGTATTCTCATACCATTTTTTAAATTAAGCACCATAGCTTTTGTTAATCTTGAAAAATCTATTGCAAATATTAATTGTCCGAATATAGGCATCTTATATTTAAAATAATCCCATTTATATCTTCCTCTAGGCGTTCTAGTATATAATACTATTCCTCCAATAATTGCAGCTACTATTACTACTGGCACTACCCAATTTTCCTGTACTGCTCTTAAGAAGTTTGAGAAGGCAATTGTTATTGCTGGTAATTTTTCTTTTGTTCCAACTTGTTCAAATATATCTTGTATTATTGGAACTACATACAAGCTTCCAAAGAAAAGTATTGCTAAAAGTACAACAAACTGTACTAAATTTGGAATTAATATTCTTTTAAGCTTTTTAGTTAAGTCTGCTGATGTATCTAGATAATCAACGGCTTGCCTTAAAGATTCTTCAAGAGATCCTGATAGTTCTCCAACTTTTACAAGGTTAATATATATATATGGAAAAATATCTGAATAATATTCCATAGTAGTATACATATAGTCTCCCGCTTCAACTCCTGCTAATATATCCTCTAGTATACCTCTTAAAGTCATATTATCAGTTGATTGTATTATAGTACCTAATGCATGGACATTATTAAATCCAGCTTTTTTTAGTAAATATAAATTTTGAGTAAATATTACTATGTCTCTACTAGTAACTTTTTCTGTTCTAGAAAGAGTCATGTTAATACGTTCTGTTACAGTAAATTTTCTTGCATTTTTACTTTTTCCAATATCTGCTGTATTTGCAAGATTCATAATTTCATCTATATTTGTAGCATTCTTTTTTATTCCAGTTCTCGAATATTTACCAAAGCTTACTTGATTTACATAAATTGGGTCAAGACCATTTACTTTTAATTTTTTAATCAAGTTTTGCTTACTTTTATCTTGAACTCTATTTTTTACTATAACACCGTTTTCATCTACTGCTCTATATATATACTCTGGCATATTTCCCTCCTTTAATTATTTTTTTAATATACTATTTTATTATCTTTTTCTTCTTTCTTTAATTGCATTTGTCTAATTGTCCTATTTAGTACTTCAATATTTTTCTCTTCAATCTGAGCTTTAGCTTGATCTAAAGTTATTATATCATCTGTAAACAATTTTGCAAGCGAATTTATCAATCCTATACTTCCGTTATTAGAACTACTTTGTATAGCATCTTCAATTTCAGAAGTAGTTAGCTTTTCTTTCCTAATTAATCCTGATACAACATTATCTACAACCATAACTTCTGGTACTAATGAAAGTGAACCTTTTTTATTTTTTATTAACCTTTGTGATACAACTAATTTTAACAATGAAGCTATCAAGTATTTTATTTGTGACTGGTCTCCTACTTCATAAAAGTTTATCATTCTATCTATGGTTTCTGCACATGACTTAGTATGAAGTGTACCAATTACCAAGTGACCTGATTCTGCAGTCTCTATAGCTGCATCCATTGTAATTCTATCTCTAATCTCACCTATAATTAGTATATCACAATCTTCTCTTAATGAATTCTTTGTTCCTATACTATATGCTGGAACATCACCACCAACTCCAACTTCTTTTTGCACTATAATTGATTTTTTACATTTATGTTTATATTCAACTGGAGATTCTAGTGTTAATATTTTTTTATTTTCATTTTCATTAATATAGTTGATTAATGCATTTAAAGTTGTAGATTTACCTGAATTTGTTTTACCAGTAACTAATATTAGTCCCTGTGTTTGATGTGTCATTCTTCTTACAATATCTGGAACGCCTAATTCTTCATAAGTAGGAAGTTCATTTCTTATTAATCTTGCAGTAATTACAGGAAGACCCCCAGAATATGATATATTTACTCTTAATCTAATATCTTCAAAAACAGCTGATGTATCTAATACTTTATTTTCTTTAAAAAATTCATCTTTAGCAACATTTCCTTTTAAGAAATAATCGTATACTTCAAATATATCTTCTTTACTAATAATTTCATACTCATCTAGTTCAATTAAATCCCTATTTACTCTTATTGTTGGCTTTATACCAGGTATAAAGTGTGCATCTGATGCACCTGAAGCTTTAGCTTTTGCTAAAATCGCATTAACGTCTAACATTTGTTTTCCTCCTACTAATAAAATAACAATTTACTATTTAACTCATCTAGTGTAGTTATTCCTTCTAAAACTTTTCTTATTCCTTCTATTAATAATGGTTTATATCCTTCTTTATATGCTTCTTCTCTTATTTCTAATGTTGATGCATTTTTTACTATTAGTTCTTTTATTGGGTCTGTAATTAATAAAGTCTCATATATAGCTATTCTATCAAAATATCCACTATTATTACATTTATCACATCCAACTGCATCATATGTTTTTATATTTTCTATATTAAAATCTACTCCATATTTATTTCCTATTTTCTGAATTATATTTCTTTCTTCTTCTGTAAATTCTCTTTCTCTTTTACAATGCGGACATAGTTTTCTTACTAATCTTTGTGATATTGAAGTTGCAAGTGTACTAGATATATCATAATTGGATACATTCATTTTTCTTAATCTAGCAACTACTTCTATTGCATTTAATGTGTGTATTGTAGATAGCACATAGTGTCCTGTTTGTCCTGCTTGCATTGCTATTTGTGCTGTTTCTTCATCTCTTATTTCTCCAACTAGAATTATATCTGGGTCTTGTCTTAAAACAGTTCTAAGTGAACCTGCAAATGTTGTTTTAGTATCTATTTCTATTTGATTTAATCCAGGTATTCTTATTTCAACTGGGTCTTCTATTGTTGTTATATTTATTTCAGGTTTATTTAAATAATCAATTACACTATATAATGTTGTAGTTTTACCTTCTCCTGTTGGTGCAGCTATTACTGTTATACTGTTTCTCTTATCAAATGCATCTTTTAATAGCTTTGGATCTCTTGGAAATCCTAATTCAAATAATCCTTTTATGTTATTATCTTTTTTTAGTAATCTTAAAACAAACTTTTCACCATATATATTTTTTTGTGATGATACACGGATATTATAGTCTGGATACATTATAATTCTACCATCTTGTGGTTCTTGCTTTTCTTGGTGCATATTTGAAATTGCTTTAAGTCTACCTATTATTTGTGATTGTTTATCTTTATCTATTTTAGCTACTGTAAATAATTGCCCATCTATTCTATACCTAATTCTAATACTACTTTCAGATGGCTCTACATGTATATCACTTGCTCTTTTAGCCATTGCACTTCTTATTATATTATCTACAATACTTGTTCCTGTTGCATCAGTATCAATTGTTTCTGTAGATACTTGAGTTAATGATTCTAACACTTTTTGTATGTTCTTCTTAAAAGTAATATATCTTTCCATTACTAAGCCTTTATTAAGCATAATTAATCTAACAGATTCTACTTGTTGCTTATTACTAATATCTGAAAAACATACCTTTACAGTACCATCATTAATTTCAAAAGGTATAGCTTGTGCTTCTTTAGCTATATCTAGTGAAATATATCTAGTAACATCTATCTTTACATCTCCATCAAGAAGATAAATAGTTTTTTCACCTAAAATTTCACCCATAGCATCTAATAATGCTCTAGGGTCTGCTAAATTTAGTTCATTTAAAATATCACCTAGTTTTTCTTTTGGATGATTTTTTTGATATTCTAAAGCATCTCTAATATCATCTTGTTTTACAACTCCTTTTCTTACAAGTTCAATTCCTAATGGTTGTCTTTGATTTGTAGCCATCTTTCTTCTCCTTTCAAACTACCAGTATTTTAATACATAGTCAATCTTTTTTGTGTAATTTGCTTCGTCTTTTGCTCCAATTGTTATATTAACTTCTATATATGTTTTTAATTTATCACTTGTTTGGTTTCTTACTGCTGTAAAGTTTTGAATATTTTTAGCAATTTTCTGCTTATTTTTATATATAGATTTTTCTTCTTTTACAAAACTGTATATGTCCCCATCGCCAAATACTATTCTAACAATATTTTTGCCTTCTGAATTAACTTGCGAATCTATTTGTACTTGGCTATTACTTTTTACATCTTCTATAAAGTATACATTAAATTTATTAAATTCACTTACATCTACACTATCATCATTAATATATTTAATATTTCCATATATATAGCTACTTAAACTAGCTAAAAGCCCTATAACTACACTAAATATTATTATATATATAACTAATATTGTTAGCGTTATACCTCTTTCAGATTTCATAATTCACCTACTCTTTTACTTTAATCTTTTTCACTATAATTGTTCTATCTTCTCCATCAAAATTATATGTTATATTTATTGTTATTTTTTTTACTAAATCTTGAGCATTAGGATTTTCATCTATATATTTTTCTTGATACATTGATAATTTATATTTATCTTGTGGCAATCCTATAGTGCTTACTATTTCATTTTTATACTCTGCTAAATCTTCTGTTTCACCATAAGATTTCATATCTATATCTTCACATATTTGTATAATATATCCTAAAGCATTTTCATGTATTTTTATTAAAGATGTCTGTTTATATATTTGCAAATACAAGCTAAATACTAATGATGTAAACATCATAAATATTAAAGCTCCTGTTGCTACATCTAATCCACTTGCTCCTGTTTCTTTTTTTAATTTAAATATTTTTTTATTCATTGCCCTCACCTACTAAAACTTATTATATATATAACTGTAAGTATATTAGCTATGCACAAGTAAAAAGCTATAGGTTGCATTTTTGTTTCTATAATATATTTTTTCCTTTTATTTAATATTTTATTTATAATTATTTTAATTCCTACAATTAATAGTGTAACTATTATAGATATTATTGTGGCAACTTCATAAGTGAAAAATGTCATTATTATGCATAATATAAGTACATTTAATTCGTATTCATCTTTTCCCTTTTTCTTTAGTTCATATGTGCTTATTACTGTTATTATTGCGATTAATACTAAGTAGATTATAAATCTATTAGGATTAAATGTAGAATCTATGAAGTATTGGTATAACATATATAGTATTGCTATACTAAGTCCATATATTAATACTCTTTTATCTACTTTATGGTGCTCTTTATCTATTCCTGCAATTAGGAATATAAATACTAAGTATAATGCACCAAATGAAAAGTCTATTATTTTTATTATTGTTAATGTGTATACATTTATTTTTAAAAGCATTGCTAATATTACAAATAATAGTCCTGATAAAAGTTCAATTATAAAGTATCTAGGTCCTATTTTTGCTTTGCAATATCTACATCTTCCTTTTAAAAATATATAACTAAGAATTGGTAACATATCTAAGAATGCTAACTTATGATTACATTTTGGACAATATGAATGCTTGTGTGTTATATCTTGATTTAATGGTATTCTATATGTTGCAAGTGTCAAAAAACTCCCAAACACACTCCCCATCATAAATATTATAATATATAATGCTATATTCATTTTTTACTTCCTTTATTTAAATAAAGGTTACCTAAATACGAATAAATTTAGGTAACCTCCATATTTAGTACTATTATAATTAAATAATAGAGTATTTTTTCTTATTATATTAGTTAAGTCCTAAGTTTTGTACATAGTTGTCATAAGTATTAACAACTTCTTGTAACATAGTATTTTCTTTTTTAGCTGCTTCATCATATTTTTGAGTTGCATTTTGTGCTCTTCCAAATATTCCATAATCGCTTAATGTTAAACTGATTGCTACACCAGCTAATATTAATAGAACGATAATTGTAACAACTAAAGCTACTAATGTAATACCTCTTTCATTCTTAAACATAAAAAATTCCCTCCTTAGTAAAATTTTGTATATATTTATAAAAAATAAATATTACCTATAATTATAATTATTAAAATTAAATTAAACTTAATTATCTAATTTTAAATGTTCTTATTTATATTTATTATTTTGTACCAGAACCTACATTTTGTGATGTATAATAATTATCAGTTACATTTTGGTCTACTGGTTCATCATTATTTCCTGAATTTCCACTTCCAGTTTCATTTGTAGGTACAGTTTGTTCACTATATTCTGCAAATGGGTCTGGTTTTCCTGGATTATAGCTTTGTATTTGTTGATATCTACTTAAATCTGTATTGTCAATTGTATAATCCTTATCTTGTGTTGTATAGCTTCCTATTGTATTTTCTGTTATTTCTGCTTCAATATTTTCTGGTGTTTGATATGCAGTAACTTTTGCTGGTATTATTTTATTTGTTGGTATATAGTTATAAAATATTACTGCCATTATTAATGCTATTGCTACACATACAAGTAATATTATTACTATTTCTTTAAATATTGACTTTGCCATAATATTCTCCTTAATTCTCTTATTTAGCCTAAAATCTTTAATTATGAATTTGCTGAAGCTTCTGAGCCTGCACTTTCATTAGTTTGAGTAGTATTTGATACACTGCTACTTGAACTTGTTGTAGTTTCTTGCTGTACTTTTACATTCTTTACTGTAAATGTACATTCATTTTGTGTCATAGAAAAATCATCTATTGTAAATTCTAGTGTTGAATCATTTTCTAATGAAGTTATAAAGTTTGTTATTGCTAAATAATTACCTGTAACAGTAAATTTTAAGTTCCTATAGATAGTTCCTGATGTTATATCCATTCTAATTTTTACGCCTTCTTGAGTAGCATGGTTTCCAACTCTGCTCCACAAATATTCAATCGTATAATTCTTTGTTTGTGTTGCTTCTTGTAATTGGCTTTCCGTACTAATATTTATAAGGCTCAAGCATTCTTCTTTTGATTTTGTTAATGATTCTATATCTTGTTTTAATTTATTTAGCATTGTTGTATAATTTTCATTTGCGGTTTTAGCTTCATTAATTTTTTGTGTAAGCTCTTCATTTTTGTTATTTATGCCTTCAACTCCCAAGACCTGCAATGGTCCAATGTTAATTCCATCTTTTATGCATAGTGCAACCATAACAATTATTAAAATTAATAAGATTGATATTAATACTTTTCTCATTGCATTCTCCTTTTTACTTCTAAGGTAAGTCTCCTTCTATTGTTGTAACTACATATTCTCCTTCTTTTGTTCCTTCTGTTGATACTACATTTTGTAAATATCCATTGTTTTTTAGTTTAGCTTTAAAGTATGCTAATTGCTCATATTGTGTTGATTGTGCTGTTATTGTTATATGTTGTTTTCCATTTTTTTCTTTATTGTCTATTTTTGTAAGTTGTACACTTTTTGGTATTATATATACTATTTGATTTAGTAATGTTGGTATTTGATTTTTTCTTCCTCTTTTTGTTTCTAGTTCTGAGTTTGCATTTTCTAGTTCTGATTTGAACCTATCATAATCTTGTTTTTTACTATTTACACTACTATCGTCTGAATTTACTGCAGCTGTTTGTATTTTTGTATCATCTACAACTTCTTGTGCTTCTTTTATTTTTGAGTCTATTTGATTTTTTAGTAGTACTGCACATACAGAATATATTATCATTATCATTAAAACAGTTACACATGACCTTATAAGCCATCTTTCTGATGTTGTTAATGCTCCTTTTAAATCCCAATTAAAAGTAAATTTCTTTTTATTTGAATTATTTGTTTTTGGTTTCTTTTTTCCAATTGTAGATATATCAGAATGTAGAAGTGATGATAAATCTTCTTTCCAATTGCTTGTCCTAAAGTTTAAACTTTTTAATCCATAATCTACACCTTCTAAAGCAATTGCTATTGCACTATTTACTTCTATATAGTCTTTTATATTTATTTTGTTATTATTTTCAGCAAAAAATGGTTTTAGTATTTCACATTTTGTTCCCTGAAAATATTCTTGAAAGTATAGTTCTATATTATTTATAGATGTTCCAAGTCCAGTTAAGTATATTCTATCTATTTTTGTATATTGGTCTTTTATTTTTGATATTTCTTGTACAATATTGAAAAGTGTTGGAACTATATATGGTAAATATTTATTGTTAGGATCATCATTTTCTGATGTTTCCATTGTATATATTGTTGTATTTTTGCATATTTCATAAGACTTTGAGTAAGAGTTTTCTTTTTCATTTATTTTTTCTATAATTTCTTGCATTCCATCTTTTATTTTGTCTATATGATATATCTTTTGATTTAATATAGTAGTTATTGTAGTAGTATCTTCTATATTAACTATCATAATGTTTTCACCTTTTTTTATATCTGCTATATTTGCTATTGATGTTGCAAGTGGTGTTATACTTTTTATTTTTGCATTTCCAAAGTTGGCTTCAATTTCATCTAAATCATTTTTACTTTCATATACATATATAACTTTGTTTCTATCTTTATTTGTTATATCATTTACAATTACATATTTTCCTTCATATGCATTAGAGTTAATATGATTATCTGAGCATAATGTTTCAAACTCTGTATTTACTGTTTTTATTGTATCATTCTTACTTAAAAGCCCAAATGTACTAAAATATGTTATTTTTTCATCTTTTGTGTTTGTACATATTACACCATTTTCACTACCGGTTTCTTCTATTATTTGCTTAATATCTTTTACTAGATTATCGTAAAATTTTATGCCAAAAGATGTAACATTAATTTGATTATTCTCTCTTGTTACTTTTGCATATTTTATAGTCTGATTAGTTATTGTTATTCCCAATGACTCTTGCATTTTTTATCTCCTTTTACATAATCTAGTTATATATATTATTTTTTCTTCTTATTTAATAAATATTCAGTTTTATTTTTCCATTTAAGCTTACTTCATATACATTTTATAATTTTTTAGTTAAAAGTCAATATTTTGTATGTTAATGTCAAAAAAATGTAATATTTGTAATATTTGTAATATTGATGTTTTTTAGTTTACTTATTTAATACTCTATAAACATAGTCTTTTACATATATAGCTGCTGTATCTGGAGCTACTTTTCCAGGAAGTGCACTTGCTATTATTGTTTTTATTCCAAGTTTTTTTGCTACTTCAAAATCTACTCCATATGGATAAGACGCTAGGTCTACAATTAAAGAATCACTACTAATTAATATTAGTCTACTTTTATCTAATATTTTTACAGGTACAGTATTAAATATAGCGTCCATTTTGCACAAATAGTTATTTAAATCCTTTAAATCAATTGGTGTATAACCATATGCTTTTATCCAAGCTAAGTCCGATTCTTTTCTAGCTTCTGTATAAACATTTGCACCTAATTTTTTTAATTTATATGAAAGTAATTTTCCTACTCTTCCAAATCCTAAAACTAATACATTCATATTATTTAAGGTATATGTAGTTTCTTCCATTGCAACTTGTATTGCACCTTCTGCAGTTGGTATTGTATTTAAAATAGTAAGAGCTTCATCTTCTAACGCATCATAGCCTTCTATTAATCCATCTAATTTACCTGCTATTATTTTTTTATCTTTTGATATTTCTTTTAAAGTTTGAATACTAATTATTTTGTCACTATTTGGTGAATAAACATTTATATTATCTTTTGTAAGTGGTATAGAACTAATTATAATATCACATTTGTTACATTCTATTTTAGCGTCTTCTAATGTATTTAATTCCTCTATATCAAAATCTTTAATCTCATTTGCATATGTTTTAACATTATTTCCATCTTTTTTCAAAAGTTTAGCAAGGCTTGCAATCCTTGTATCTCCACCTATTATTAAAAAACTGTAATTCATAATATTCCTCCTCTTTATTTATATTATGAATTACAATTATATTTGTTATATATGTTTATATTTTATATATCTCTTTCTTTATTAATTACATTTTTTTCATTATCATCTCTTCCTTGAAGAAGTTCTTCTACTACTGTATATGTGTTATTTAAATATTTAATTATATTATCTTCTTTTTGAGTTATTTTAGAATTTATATTTTTACTTTCTACCTTTTTTATTTTTCCTAATATTACTGCAAAATATACATCTTGCTCCATTATTTTTATCATATTAGGATTTATTTCTAATGCAATATTTGCATATTGAATTGCTAATTCTTTCTGATTATTTATTAACTTTATTTTTGCTAAATAATAATATGCATCTGCTTGTATTTTATCATCTTCAATTTCTATGCATTCCATAAAATATTTTTCCGCTTCTTCATAATCTTTAAAAAGCAAAGATATTTGTCCTAAATTTAATTTTGCTACACCTAAAGTTGAATTTATTGTTGCTGCTTTTTTATAATATTCTTTAGCATTTTTAAAATCATTTAATCTTGTGTATGTCATTCCTAATTCATAATATATCATATATTCACTAGGATTATATTTTAGTGCTTCTCTATACACATTTATTGCTTCTTTAAACATATTATTATTATATAGTGTTTCTCCTAAAAGAATACTAGCTTCTTTTAGTTCTGGTTTATTTTTTAATAGTGTATTTAATAATTCTATTGCATATTCATTTTTATCATTTTGTATATATACATTTGCGAGTTTTATGTAGTTATCATAATTTTTTGGCTTTAACTCTACTATTTTTATATATTCATATTCTGCTTTTTCTATTTCTTTATTTTCTTCATACCACTTAGCTAATTTTTTATGATATATATAACTATTAGGATATTTTTGTACATTTTTTAATAATTCATTTTTTACTTTTTCTTTTTGATTTTTATTTTCATAATATTTTATTTTTGTAATTCCTATTATTTCTAGTAAGTTTATATCATTCTTTT
The DNA here is from genome assembly GCA_944390335.1 of uncultured Clostridia bacterium. GTDB lineage: Bacteria > Bacillota > Clostridia > TANB77 > CAG-508 > CAG-793. Next base: position 6,960 of record CALXQA010000020.1, on the reverse strand, counting down.
CTAATATAAATCCTATTATTGGTATTATTATGCTTAATATATACATTAATAGTATTACAATAGTATTAGGTTTTATTGATATAAATATGTATACAAAGTTTATTACTATACCTATAAATTCTGGAATTAGTGCAAATATATAGTTTGAATTATTTTTTTTTATTAATTTAAAAAAGGTTATTACAAATATTATTAAAGATAAAATTGTAAAAATTATAATACTTATCATTTATTTTCCTTTTGCTCTTCTTTCTTTATTTTTTCATAGTATATCATATTTTGTTTTAATAAACAATACTTTATTCTTTTTTAAGCAGTACATCTGTTTTGTATAATTTTCTATTTTCCTTTAATTTTAGCGTTTTATCGTCATCGTTTTTTCATTTCCTTTGCTATACTTTTTATATAGAAAGGAGTTTTTTATGTTACTTTGTACAGCAGTTAGACAGAGAATTATAAATTTAGCTAGTGACAGAAATATTACACTTCATAAATTAGCTTTAGATTCTGGAATTGCATATTCTACTTTAAGTAGTTTTATGAATGGAAAAAGCAATAGTCTTACACTTACTACTTTGCTTCATTTATGTGAAGGTGCTAATATTGAACTAGAAGATTTCTTTAAAGATAAATTATTTAAAGATGTAGAAGCTGAAGATGTTAGAGAAGAATCTTCATCAAAAATGTAACTAAGGGTGCCTTTTTGCACCATTAGTTTTTTATTCTATTTTTTCTATTTAGTCACATTATTTTGGATTTATTCATAATATTGCAGTTGTTCATATATTGCAAATTCTTGATTTTTTCTTTATCTTGTTGTATTATATACAAAAATTTTATAGGAGGTTTTATGAATTTAAATATTGTATTAGTCGAGCCTGAAATACCTCAAAATACTGGTAATATAGCTAGAACATGTGCTGCAATTGGTGCTAAACTTCATTTAGTTTACCCTTTAGGATTTAGTATTTCTGAAAAGGCTGTAAAACGTGCCGGATTAGATTATTGGGATAAATTAAATATTGAGGAACATTCTTCTTTAGAGTCTTTTTTGCAAAAATACCCTCCTGAAAATAATAATATGTTTTTTGCAACTACTAAAGGAAAACATGTTTATTCAGAGCCTAATTATTCTAGTATGGATAATATATTTATATTATTTGGTAAAGAAACTAAAGGTCTTCCTGAGGATTTACTTTTAAAATATATTAATAATACTATAAGAATTCCTATGAGAAAAACTTTACGTTCATTAAATCTTTCTAATTCTGTATGCGTTATTGCATATGAGGTTTTAAGGCAGAATAATTTTTCTGATTTAGAAGAGATTAGTAGTTATTTTGATATTTAATTTTTAATTATTTTTTATTTTTATGAAATATTGTTTTTTTATTGGATATAATTTATATAAATATTTTTTATAGAGGTGTTATTTTGAGAAGAACTAAATTGTCTGATAGAGTTTTACCATCTTATACTAAAGGTGAAGAAATTTTTAATATGACTTCACATATTGTTGGAAGTGTTTTAGGTATTGTTGCAACTGTTTTATGTGTTATCTTTGCTGCTATTAATCATAATGTTTATGGTATTGTTAGTGGTTCTATTTATGGAAGTAGTTTAATTATTTTATATACTATGTCTAGTATTTATCATGGTTTAAGTCCTAAATTATTTTCTAAAAAAGTTTTTCAAGTATTAGACCATTGTACTATCTTTTTACTTATTGCAGGCTGTTATACTCCTGTTGCTTTGTGCAATATTAGAGAAGTTAATAGTGCTGCTGGGTGGACTATTTTTGGAGTTATATGGTTTTTAGCAATAGTTGGTATTATACTTAATTCTATTGATTTAAAAAAGTTTAAAACTTTTTCTATGATTTGCTATCTTCTTATGGGCTGGTGTATTATTTTTAGGCTTGACTTATTATTAAAGTCTGTAGAGACTACTGGTATTATTTTATTAGTTTTAGGTGGGCTTTCTTATACAATAGGTTCTATTCTATACGGAATTGGTAAAAAGAAAAAGTACTTCCATTCTATATTTCATTTATTCATTTTATTAGGAAGCTTTTTACAATTTTTTTGCATTCTTTTATATGTAATGTAAGATAAGATGAGATTTTATATAATCTTGTCTCTTTTTTTCTTTAATTTAAGCATAACTTTTACGATATATCGACAATCTTTTCTTACTTATTTTGCTATACTTCTTTATTAGGGAGAGAAAAGATTATATGCAATTATCTACAGCTATAAGACAAAGGATTGTCAATTTATGTATTGATAGAAATATTTCTCTAAATCAGCTTGCTCAAGCAGCTGGTATTACTTACTCTACCCTTAATAGCTTTTTAAATGGTAAAAGCAATGATCCAAAAATGTCAACTATTTTACATCTTTGCGAAGGACTAAATATACAGATATATGAATTTTTTAAAGATGATTTATTCCTTGATGCTATATTTGAATAATATATATTAATATTAATTTTATTCTTGTTAACTTATATTTTGAATTTAATTCCTAATACTCCATATTTTTCTTGTTCTTTTTTTGAGTAAAATTTTTCTAAATCTTTCATTAATTCTTCATGATTCATTTCTTTAGATGCTAATATTTCAATTGGATATTTATTAAATTCCTTAAAATTATCATATTTTATTAAATCTTCTACTGTTACATCAATATATTCATCTAATTTTGGTAATTTAAAAAATCTTATCTTATCACCTATTTTTATTAATTTTCTTTTTTCATCATTTAATCTTAATTCTATTCTTTTTGTTCCGCTTTTTATATATTCAAAATATTTTTCATTTAATTTCATAGTAATCATTTTTGCCTCCATTTATTTATGTAAAGGCCTAAGCAAAATTGCTCAGGCCTTTACAAATACTATGCTTACTTTTTATTGTACCACTCTTCTTTCCAACTTCCAATTCTTATATGAACACTTTGTTTATCCACAACAATGTTCAAGCAACTTGGCAACAAAACATTCAGATTTATATCTATCTTATTTGCTAGTTTCTCAAGCCACTCTTCTTCTACTTCACCTTCATTGTCCGTTGAAATTGTAACAATCTCGCCCTTTTTTAACCGCTTTACCAACTCATCTCTAATTAGTATTATTAGAATCTCCATTTTTTCGCTATTTGGATAATAGTAATTGGCTCTCATGTTCCATACATCTTCGTATACTTCGTCATTTTCACCCTGATAAAATTCTCTTTTTGGATTTTCCAATATTTCTCTAAGTGCCTCCATTGCGATTCTTGCAGTTACATTGTTATACATAGTATTCCCTCCCATTTAATTATATATGGTCATACTGCAAATGGTATCTTTTATTATATCATGAATTTTCTAATATATCAACTATTATTTTTCTTGTTCATTATTAAATATATTTCAATATCCTAATTTATTTGAAACTATCCTTGTAATTATATTTTTATTTTTTAATGATGCTATTAATCTTTGTACCGTTCTATAAGGTATTTCAGTTTTTTCTGAAATTTCTTTTTGTGATATATTAGGATTTTTTATAATACACTCAAGAACTTTTTGTTCATTTGTGGTAATCTTTTTACCGTCATTTATTTCGCCATTTATTAAGCCATCTTTTGGCGTGATATTTTCATATTTAAAAGGATTTTCTCTATATTTAAATGTAACCCTCAAAAAAATGTTCCATAAATTTAAAACAACTTTTATCATAAGCTATAAAGTACCTTGAAAAATACACTTTAAATTAGTGTCATAACACCAATATTATAAAACGAAATAATGATTTAAGACATAGCTGTGCTACATTACTTGCTAAAAATGGAATATCTTTAAGAAAAATTCTAGATCTAAAAAAAGCAGAAAGATATACTCATTTAGATTCAAGTACAAAAATAAATTCTGAATCAGCAATAGAAAAAAGCATTAAATTTTAAAACTAATACAGTTATTGAAACAAATAAAAAAGATATATTAGATCTGTACTCTAATATACCTAAAAATTTAAGCATTTTCTAAAATTGTTAGAAATTTATTAGAAAACTCTAGCAATGTTATTATAAAAGCATCAAGGTTATATCTCTCAAAAGCCTTGATGCTCTTATGGTGCCAACGAAGTAGTTATTTACAACTTTTTTTGGCTCTCTTGACGATTAATACAAATATCAATCAATTTATTAAAGTATATCATAATTTTTATAAAATACAATACAAATGAAAAAATTTAATATTTATTTCAGCAAACAATATAGAAAACTCACTCTTACGAGTGAGAAAGATACATCTTTAAAGGCTTTAGAAGCAAACGAAGTTGAACCCACCATTATTGTGATAGTCCCAGTGTGGTGTGTAAACCACCATAGCATCGCCAACTACAGCAACGTATACATCAAAGCCCCACTGATTCGGAATCTTATGTACCATCTCAGGCTTGACATTGTTGTAGCCAGCCTTTACCATTGCACTTGCAACGAGCTTACGCTCAGAATCAGTGCAAATAGTGTTTCCGTTTGTCTTCTTTGTGTTGATGTTATTGTTCTGCATATTCTTTTCCTCCTTGGGTAATTACCCCTAATGAATTGCCTATAGCTACTGATGCAACGGAGTTACAAAATGTTACATCACTTATAATTATAGCATATTTTACATAAAATTGCAAATTGTATTTAGTTATTCCCAACCATTCATATTATTATACTTTATTTTCGCTTTAAAATCTTTTTATTTTCCTTTTCTAATTGTTTTAAACTCTTTGGTGGTGTTGGCAAATTTTCAGGCATAGTGCCACCAGCCTCTTTGATTGCTTTTCTGACTATTTTTCCAATTTTATTATGTGTATTACAAGCCTCTTTTTCTGTTTGTATATTATCTTTTTTTAATTTTTCTTCGGTTTGAGAAATTCTAAATAAATTCGCACTTAACTCTGTACTTCCCATATTATCCAAAATATCTTCTCTATATCTTAATCCTTTTCTTTTTGCAATATCATCAGCAGTCTCACCATTATATAGTCCTTTATAACCTGAATTATGAAATTTATCAAAATTTTTAACTCCTGCTTTTTTGGCTGTTTGATTAAGAGAATAATTTCCTTTTCTTGTAAGATTTCTTTGATAAAATCTTTTTTCATCTTCTGTTAGCATACTGTATTCTTTTTCTGTAATTTCTTGCTTTCTAGTTTGAACTGCAAAATATGTTTGAGCAAGAGCAATTACTTTTTTTCTGCTATCTCCATTTTGTGCTATTAAATAACAAGCATAACGAGTTAATTCATAATCTTTGATTTCAACTTCTGCATTATTAGCACGTTTTGACAACTTATTGACGTCAATAAAATGTTCAAACACACTAATACCACTATTTTCACAAGAAATTTTAGCTTTATCAATTATTTTTTCAAAATTTTGCCAGTTTGAATATTGTAGAATAGGCATAAGTTCTCTAGCATACCAAAATTCAACACCATTTTCATCAATATGTTTTATATCTTCAAATGATTTATTAGTATTATCTATATCACTCAATAATATCATCTCCATTTCGTAATATTTTATTTTTAATTATTTAAGCATTATTATAAAACAATTGTTTGTAAATGTCAATCGTTTTTTTTATTGTTTTTTATACTATTAAACAAATATAATGCAACTTTATTTTGTTCTGTTGTTTCCATTTCCATAAGTTTAGCCATTGCAAACATTACAAGTTTATATTTTCCAAAATTTATAAGTGTAGTTCTATATTCTTTATCTATATCTTTTAGCATACTATCAAATTTCTCATAATTTTCTTTAGTATTGTATATAAGACCCGACCATTCACTTTTGCTCATACATATTGCTAATCTTAATTTATCTTTTATATCCATATCATTTATCATATCTATTAAATATTTAACTTTTTCATTTTCCAGATTCCAATACCTCCATATTAAAATCTAGTATCATTATTTTTCTTTTTATTCTTAATTTGCTTGTTTTCATTTGTAATGTTGAACCAGAAGAAGTAATTGCATTTACAGAGGAAGAAGAAGAAAAATTACTAAATTATATTAATAATAATGAAGATAAATTAGTAAGTTCAAATAAGAGTAAAATTGATGCTAAAACTGTAAAGAACATTATAAAATTTGGATTAGCTACTGGTATGAGAATTGGAGAAATATGTTCTTTGAATAAAGATGAAAGCATAAACAAAGATTTAAAGAAAGTAATAGTGAAAACGACATTAACTAAAGATTTAGATAATAAAATTATAATTGGAAAAAATACTAAAACTGGTAGAAAGAAAAGGCAATCTAGAAAGAAAGATATAAGATATATTCCATTTGGCGTTCTATTCAATGAAAGCGAATTTATAAAAATACTAGATGAACAATACAAAGTTGCTAGTAGCATTTCGAATAATTCAAGTAATTTACTTTTTTGTACACAAAATGGCAATTTTATTGGTCATAGTTCTTTTAATGCAATATTTAAAAGAATCTGTCGACAAGCAGGAATAAAATTAGAACTTATTGATGGATGTAATACTCACATGATGAAACATACTGCAGTTACTAGAATGATTGAAAATGGAATTAGAATTGAAGTTATATCAGTAATTGTTGGAACTTCTGTTGAAGTTTTAAGAAAAACTTATGCACACATATTAGACGACTTTATTGAAAGTGAAATAGAGAAATCTATAAAAAATAGAAATTCAAAACTATCTTTAGCATAGACATATTTTTTAATGCAGTTTGTAATTTTTTTAATGCAGTTTTAATGCAGTTATTTTATAAATTTATAAAAAATAATATAAGATAATTACTTTTTGATAATTTTTATATTAGCTTCAAATGCTTGATTTTACTAGATAAATTAAAAATAATAAAAAAGAGGGTGTCCTGAAATAGGAACCCAAGAAACAAAAAATCCAGCTCGATAAGAGTTGGATTTTTTGTTTTAAA
>CALXQA010000019.1 GCA_944390335.1 uncultured Clostridia bacterium | reverse complement strand
GGGTATATACTATTAAAAGTCAAAGAAAGTCAAAGTCAAATAATGATGAAAAATGTAGAAAAAGGGAGAATGTTATGAAAATATCAGATATAATAGAAGACTTTATAAAAGAAATGCTAGAAGATGATGACTTAGCAGTAATACAAAGAAATGACTTAGCACAGCACTTTAACTGTGTACCATCTCAAATAAACTATGTAATATCAACAAGATTTACGCCAATGCAAGGATATTATGTAGAAAGTTCAAGAGGAGGAGGAGGGTGCATAAAAATAAAGAAAGTAAGTATTACTCATAGTGATTATTTAATGCATACAATAAATAGTATAGGAGATACCATAACAGCAAAAGAAGTAGAAATATTTGTAAATAACTTTTTAGACTATGACATAATAGATGAAAAGGAAGCAAAACTAATAAAAGGAGCAACAAGTGATAAAGTTCTAACACTTCCAAAAGAAACAAAAGATGAAATAAGAGCAAAAATATTTAAAAATATGCTTATAAACTTAGTTTAAAAAATAAATTAATAAGGAGGAAATTAACATGTTGTGTCAAAATTGTGGAAAAAACGAAGCAAACTTTAGATATACTCAAATAATAAATGGAGTAAAAAAAGAATTAATCTTGTGCCAAGAATGTGCAAGAAAGTTAGGAGTTGATAAAATAGACTTACCAATGAATTTTAGTAGTTTTTTAGGAGACTTTTTTAATGACTATGCAGAAAATTCATTATTACCAAGCTTTAGTACAAATGAAGTAAAATGCAAAACATGTAAAATGACATACAATGACTTTATAAACACAGGAATGTTTGGATGTAGTGACTGCTATGATACATTTTCAGGAGCAATAGACTCATTACTTAAAAACTTACATGGAACGGCAAAACATATAGGAAGAGGGATAAAAGGAATAGAAAGTAAAGAAGCAAAAATAAAGCCAAAAGTATCTAAAAAGACATCAAAAGAAGAAGAAAAAGAAAAATTAGAAAAAGACTTAGAAAAAGCAATAAAAGAAGAAAGATATGAAGATGCAGCAAAAATAAGAGATAAAATAAAGGAGATTGATAAATAATGAATTGGTATATACAAAATGGAAAAGAATCAGATGTGGTATTAAGTACAAGAGTAAGATTATCAAGAAATCTAAAAGGAATACCATTTAAAACAAGATGTACAAAAGAAGAATTAAAAAAAGTATTTGATACCTTAAAAGAGGTAACACCTCTTTTAGGATATAATCTAAAATTCATAGCTATGGAAGATATAGACAATTTAACAAAACAAACATTAGTAGAAAAGCATATAATAAGTCCCGACTTTGCAAAAACAAAAGTACCATATACAGCAATAATAATAAATGATGAAGAAAATATATGTATAATGGTAAATGAAGAGGACCATATAAAACTACAGGTATTTACATCGGGATTAGATGTAGACAATCTGCTTAATTTAGCAATTGAGATAGATGAAAAATTAGAAAAACTTGTAGACTATAGCTATCATGAAAAATATGGATACCTAACAGCATGCCCAACAAATGTAGGAACAGGACTAAAAATATCTGCATTAGTACATATACCAGGATTAGAGATGACTGGAAACCTAAATAAAATGCTAAATATAGTAAACAACTTAGGAATGAATGTAAGAGGAGTATATGGAGAAGGAAGCAAAGCAGAAGGTGACATATATCAAATAGCAAATAATCAGACATTAGGAATAACAGAAAAAGAAATTGCAAAAAACTTAAACCTAATATCGCAAAAAATAATAGAACAAGAAAGAATAGCTAGAAAGTATTTAGCTAAAAATTCACTTAAGCTTGAAGATAAAATATATAGAGACTATGGAATATTAGTAAATGCAAGAAGATTAAGTGAAGAAGAAACAATAGATTTACTTTCAAGTGTAAAATTAGGAACAGACTTAGGAATAATAAAAGAATTAACAGATAAAAAAGTAGCAGAACTAATACTATATACTAAACCAGCAAATATGCAAAAAAGAATTGGAAAAGAATTATCTGTTATAGAACAAGAAATATCAAGATGTGAAATAATTAAACAAATAGTAAAGGAGGATTAAATTAATGTATTATAAATTTACTGCAAGAGCAGAAAAAGCCTTAGAATATGCTCAACAGCTAGCAATGGAAATGGGACATAACTATATAGGAACAGAGCATCTTCTATATGGTTTAATAGAAGAAGGAACAGGAGTTGCAAGTAAGGTTTTGCAAAATCAAAATCTTACAGCAGAAAAAGTAAGAGAGGAAATAGAAGAAATAGTAGGAGTAGGAGAAGAAATAGAAGATAGCAATGAAATAACATTTACTCCTAGAAGTAAAAGAGTAATAGAAAATGCTTTTTTAGAAGCTAGAAAACTTGGAACAGAATATATAGGTACAGAACATCTTTTAATAGGAATAATGAAAGAAGGAGATAGTATAGCAACTAGAATTATGCTAGAAGAAGATGTAAATCCACAAATGCTATACAATGAACTTGTAAAAGTATTAAATGAAGAAGACGAAAGAGGTGAAGAAAAATCAAACTCAAATGTAGGAAGCTATAATTCAACACCAACACTTAATCAATATGGTACAGATCTAACAAGACTTGCAAAAGAAGGTAAGTTAGATCCAGTTATAGGTAGAAAAGAAGAGATACAAAGAGTAATACAAATATTATCAAGAAGAACAAAAAATAACCCATGTTTAATAGGAGAACCTGGAGTTGGTAAAACAGCAGTAGCAGAAGGTTTAGCAGAAAAAATAGTGGTAGGTGATGTACCAGATGTATTAAAAAATAAAAGAGTAGTAAGCTTAGATATGGCAAGTATGGTAGCTGGTGCAAAATATAGAGGAGACTTTGAAGAAAGAATAAAAAAAGCTTTAAAAGAAGTACAAAAAGCAAGAGATGTAATAATATTTATAGATGAAATACACACAATAGTAGGAGCAGGTTCAGCAGAAGGTGCTGTAGATGCAGCAAATATCTTAAAGCCACTTCTAGCAAGAGGAGAAATACAACTAATTGGTGCAACTACTTTAAAAGAATATAGAAAATATATAGAAAAAGATGCAGCATTAGAAAGAAGATTTAGCCCAGTTACTGTAAATGAACCTACAGAAGAAGAAACTATCCAAATACTTAAAGGGTTAAGAGATAAATATGAAGCACATCATAATGTAAAAATACCAGATGAAGCTATAAAAGCAGCTGTAGAACTTTCTTCAAGATATATAAATGATAGATATATGCCAGATAAAGCAATAGATGTATTAGATGAAGCAGCATCTAGAGTTAGAATGAAAAGCTATACAGAACCAGATAGTTTTAAAACAGTAAGAGAAGAAATAGAAAAATTAGATAAAGAAAAAGAAGAAGCAATAAGAGTACAGGACTTTGAAAAAGCAGCAAAATTAAGAGATAAAGAAAATGAAAAGAAAAAAGAATTAGAAAATCAGAAGAAAGACTGGGAAAACAAGAAAAGCAAAAAAGTATTAACACTAAAAGAAGAAGATATAGCAAATGTAATAGCTATATGGACAGGAATACCAGTAACAAAAGTATCTCAAACAGAAAATGAAAAACTAAAAAATCTAGAAGAAAACTTGCATAAAAGAGTAATAGGGCAAGATGAAGCAGTAGAAGCAGTTGCAAAAGCAATAAAAAGAGGAAGAATGGGATTAAAAGACCCTAATAAACCAATAGGTTCATTCCTATTCTTAGGACCAACTGGAGTTGGAAAAACAGAATTATCAAAAGCATTAGCAGAAAATCTATTCGGAAGCGAAGAAGCATTAATAAGAATAGATATGTCAGAATATATGGAATCACACTCAGTAGCAAAATTAATAGGTTCTCCTCCAGGATATGTAGGGTATGATGAAGCGGGACAACTTACAGAAAAAGTAAGAAGAAAACCATATTCAGTAATACTATTTGATGAAATAGAAAAAGCACATCCAGATGTAATGAATATGCTTTTGCAAGTATTAGATGATGGAAGATTAACAGATTCACAAGGAAGAACAGTAAACTTTAAAAATACAGTAATAATAATGACATCAAATGTAGGAGCAAAATTAATAACAGAAAAAAAGACATTAGGATTTGCAGACGAAAAAGAAAATAAAGAAAAAGAATATGAAAATATAAAAAAAGATGTACTAGCAGAACTAAAAAAAGAATTTAAACCAGAATTTTTAAATCGTATAGATGAAATAATAGTATTCCATAAACTAGAAAAAGAACAAATAAGAAAAATAGTTGATATAATGCTAAGTGGAGTAGAAAAACTATTAAAAATGCAAGGAATAAGCTTAAAGGTAGATGAAAAAGCAAAAGACTTAATAGCAAGCAAAGGAATAGATGATGCATATGGAGCAAGACCACTAAAAAGAGCTATACAAACAATGGTAGAAGATAAAATAGCAGAAGCAATGCTAGACGGAAAAGTAAAAAAAGAAGTTACTGTATCAGAAGCAAATAATGAAATAGTTATTAAATAATATTAATAAATATAAAGGAGAAAGATAATCTAAATAAAAGAGTATCTTCCTCTTTTTTAAAAATTATAAAAATAAAAAAGAAAAATATTATAGACAACTTATTACAAGCTAAATTATTGCAAAGTAAAAAATCACATGATATAATAAACAAAAGAAAAATCTAAAGACAAGGAGAAAAAAGAATAAATGACTAATGCTTTAGCAATTATATTTATATTATTCATATTTATAATCATATTAATTGCTATGTCAGTTGTCCAAATAAGAATGGCAGGAATAAAAATAAAAGACTTTTTTACATTTATAGATGCCAATCAAAAATTAGACAGCTTATCTAGGTTTGCAAAAAGATATGAAAAAATGTCACCACAAGAACAAATAATATACTTAGTAGAAGCAGAAAAAGTCTTTAATAGCTTTGATAAAATACCAGAAACAGTATGGGAAGATGAAAGAGATAAATATTCTAAAGTATTAGATACATATAAGAATATAAGAGTAATGAGATGGAATGAAGCAAATACAAATGCACTATCAACAAAAGTAGAAAAAATAAAACCAAAAGAAATGAAAATGGAGTGAAGATTTAATTATGACTGATTCTTTAGAAGAATATTTATATGCAATATATGTATTATCAAATGGGAAAAAAGGAGAAAATAGAGAAAAAGAAGAAAAAGAAAAAAATGAGGAAAATGAAGAAAATATAGTAGACAGAATAAATGGAGTAAGAGTAACTGATATTGCAAATAAAATGGAAGTAACAAAAGCTAGTACAAATAATGCTTTAAACTTGCTTAAAGAACAAGGATTAATTAACTATGAAAAATATAAAAATATAACACTTACCAAAAATGGAATTGCAAGAGCAAAATATATAGAAAGAAGGCATGAACTATTTAGAATTTTCTTAAAAGATATAATAAAAACAGATGAACACTTAGTAGAAGAAGAAACAGAAAAATTAGCACATTGTATATCATGTCATACAGCAGCTAAACTAGAGAAATTTATAGAAAACTATATGCAAAAATCAACCAAAGGGGACGGACCTTTTTGGTTGAAATAATAAAATTAATAGGAGGTAAAAAATGGCTTGTAAAGTAGTTTATGAAATTGTAGGAGCAAATGGACAAAAAATAAGGGAGCATGCTATATTAGAAGATGTAGATACACCTTCTTTTGCAAGAGCAGAACTTGAAAAAGAGTTACATACAGTTGTAAATATAATTTCTTGTGAAAGAATATAATTAATTTTAATTTGGTATTTTGACATAATTCAAACACTATTTGTAATTTACTGCAAATAAAAGTGTTTGAATTTATATATTGTATAAATTAATTAATAAATTTTTTTAATATATAAATGTTAATTCTAAAATTAAGTAGAAATAACAGCATATCTCTTGACAGGGTAACAATTAAATGATACAATGGAGAAGAAGAAACATATCTCTAAAAGGAGGAAATATTATGGAAAAAGAATTTATAAAAGTGACAATAACATTTAATGAAGAGCAAAAACAAAAGTTCAGTAATTACATAAAAAAAGAATTTAAACTTAAAGAAGACTTAAAAGATAATGAAGTATCTTTGTATTTAAAAGCACTAATATTAAAGTTAACAGGAGAAGTAAATTTTGAAGAAGAATTAGAAGAAATAGAACAAAGGATAAAAAATAATAAGGAAATAGGCGACGAATTTGTACTTAGTGAACTTTTTTCAAAAGCAGAATGGGAAAATAAAAGTCTATATAAAATGGTATTAGGAAGAATGTTCTATAACAAATGTAAAGATAAAATGTATAGAGAAGAGATAGGAATAATAGAAGACGGAAAAAATGTAAGAAAAGTACAAAAATACAAAAAAGTAAAATAAAAAATTAAAAAAGAAAATGGCTAGTAATACAATTATTAGTCATTTTTTGTATAAAAACTAAAAATGTAGGAAAAATAATAATATGGAAAATATAAAAAAAGAAAATAAAATATTCAATAAAAGTAAAATAAAAAATAACATGAAAATACTATTAGTAGGACTTATAACAGGAATATTAAGCGGACTATTTGCCTCAGGAGGAGGATTAGTATTAGTACCAGCATTTGTATATATATTTAAACTAACAGAAAAACAAGCAAGGGCAATGTCAGTATTTTGCATATTACCAATGTGTATAACGAGTGCTATCATGTATAATAGGACAAACTATATAGATTGGAAATTAGGAATTTTATGTGGAATAGGTGGGATTATAGGAGGAACAATTGGGGCAAAACTCCTAAAAAAAATAAATGATAAATACTTAATACTAATATTTATCGCATTTTTAATATATGCATCTGTTTCAATGTTAAGGATGTGAGAAAATGATAGAAACTTTATCAGGAATAATATCAGGTTTAGTTAGTGGTATGGGAATGGGTGGAGGAACAATACTTATTACAATACTTGTATGTTTTTTAAATATAGACCAAAAAATAGCACAAGCCACCAATTTAATATTTTTTATACCAACATCAATAGTTGCAACAATAGTAAATATAAAAAATAAAGAAATAAAATGGAAAATAGCAATGCCAATTGCAATATTAGGAAGTATAGGAGCAATATTAGGAGCATATGTAGCTACAATAATCGATGTAGGAATATTAAGAAAACTATTTGCTATATTTTTAATATTAATTGCTATATTTGAAGCATATTCATGGTATAAAAAATATATAAAAAAGACATAATAGAAATAGGAGGTAAAAAATATGAAATTTGTTAAAGGTATGATTGCTGGAATGGTAATAGCTGTAGGTGCTACAATGATGTGCAATGAATTTCAAGGAAGCTATAAACCAAATAAAATGTTAAAACAAGGAAAACGAATGATGAAAAAAATTGGCATAATGTAGTAACTAAATTATTATTTATTCATATTATATAAAAGAAAGGCAGGTTATATAATATGAAATATGATAATAAAATATGCCCAATTATAGATGTAGATGGAGTAATGTCTACAGGAAAACAATATGATTTAGATATTACTATTTCAAAAGATAATAGAACAGTAATTTATGGAATAGTAAAAGACGATTGTGGAGAACCAATATGTGATGCTGTAGTAAAACTAGTAGAAGTAGATTGTGAATGCGGTGATGAAAGAAAACCAGTTTCTCATACTTTTACAGATAAATATGGTGAATTCGTATTTGGACCACTTTGCCCAGATAGATATTACTCAATAGAAATATGGGCAAATAAAGTAAAACATTCAAAAATCTGTGCAAAAGTAGAAAAGGATTTCAAATGCTTAAAAGGTGAAAAAATAGAATGCGATTGTGAAATAGAAAATAAGCCAGAAAGACCTGAAATGCCAAAGCCAGATGAATGTGATTTCTGCAAATAAGACAAATAACTAAATGCAAGTCAGTTTGCTTTATTATATAAGGTAAATTGCCTTGCTTTTATACATAAAAAATGGGCCACAAATGTGACCCTAATAGGACTGTTAACGAATACCGCATTCCTCAGCATCTTTATCCATATGCCGAAAAACAATTGATTGCCATGAATTATTGTCATCAATTGGGTAAATAATGTCTCCCCAGTATGGTGCTAAAAGCCTCTGCATAGTAGCTTTTATATTACACTGTATAATTCTTTTATCCTCAGGAATTCCCTTAGAATTATACATTGCCATAAAAAAAGTATGCATAGGAGCCATATAATACCCAAACTCCCAAAAAGCGTTATGAACATACGAACAAATGCTTTCTCCATGTTCCAACTTATAAAAATCAGAACCAGAGATAAACAAACATTTTCCGCCAATATAGACTAAAATTGCTGGTCTGTTATCAGCTATTGGTTTAAAAATCGGAAAAGGTTGAGGTCCTTCCAATGGATTAGAATCGATTTTTACATCTGTGACTCTAATACCAAAAGATTCACTTGCAACTAAAAGAATGTCCCGTTTTACTTTTTCAAAATCTTTTTTCATAGCATAAGCCTCCTCACAGATAAAAAATCAGTCCAACTACAAAATGTATATAACATTATATCACAATTAATAATATTATACAAATAAAAAAATATGCTTGAATGAAAAAGTTTTATGAGATATAATAAAAAATAAGAAAAAGAGGAGAAAATATGGAAGATAGACCAATAGGAATGTTTGACTCAGGTGTAGGAGGTCTTACAGTATATAAAGAAATAAAAGAAAAATTACCATATGAAAAAATAATATATTTAGGTGATACTAAAGAATTCCCATATGGTTCAAAATCAAAACAAAGTATTATAGATTTAAGCAAAAAGAACATAGAATA
Organism: uncultured Clostridia bacterium; assembly: GCA_944390335.1. Lineage (GTDB taxonomy): Bacteria > Bacillota > Clostridia > TANB77 > CAG-508 > CAG-793. The sequence goes on along the minus strand of CALXQA010000019.1, from coordinate 10,497 downwards.
TTTGCTAAGGTTTAATGTAAAAGCAATAATAATTGCATGTGGCACAGCAACAAGCCAAGCACTAGATGAAGTAAAATCTATGTATGATATTCCAATAATAGGAATAATAGAGCCAACTGTAAATTATATAAAAGAAAATAAAAAATATAAAGATATAGGAATAATAGCAACAAGAGGAACAATAAGAAGCAATACATGGGAAAAAGAATTAAAATCAAAAATACAAGATATAAAAGTATATAATAAAGAATGCCCACTTTTAGCACCAATGGCAGAAGAAGGATGGACTCAAAATGAAATAGCAACTCTTACAATAAAAGAATATTTAAAAGACTTTCCAAAACTAGATGCACTAATATTAGGATGCACACATTATCCACTATTTGAAAATACAATAAAAAAAGAACTAAAAAATGTAGAAATAATAAATACAGGAAAAATAATAGCAGACTTTTTATCCAAAAACTTATGCAGTAATAAAAACATAAAAAAAGAAGAACAAGTAAAAAAAATAGATGAAATATACTTAACAGACACAGAATGTAATTTTGTAAATGTAGCAAATAATATATTAAATAGTAAAGTAAATATAAAACATGTAAAAATATAAAAGGAGAATAAATGGCTAGAAATAAAATAGATATAAGCAAAATAAAAGAAAGAAAAATAAGCGATGAAGAAATAAAACAAAATGAAAAAGAAACTAAAATAAGAACATGGCTTATGTATAGACTACCTATAATTATAGATATAATATTAGCAATAATATATATACCAACAGTATGGAATATATTACTTATTCCATTGGTAATATCATTTGTATTCACATTATATGGTTGGGATTCACATCAAAGAATATGTGAAAAATGTAAAAAATGGAATGGAACAGTAATAATATCTTCAGAAAACTCTGTAAAAAAGAAAACAATAACAAAACAAAACTTAATAGGTAAAGACAAAACAAAAGAAAAAAACGAATTAGTAAATAAAATAAAAACAAAATGCTTAAATTGTGGACATGTAGAAGAAAAAGAAATTGTAAAATAAAAAAGTAATAACCTCCATAGAATATGCATATATATTTTATTGGAGGTACTTTTTATGTTTGTAGTATTTAGTAAAGAAAAAATATACTCATATTTAATATCACTTGGAACAGTAGCCGTATTATTTGTTATGGCAATAGCAATAACAAATAAAAATGAAAAATTAATAGAAACTTCTACAAATGCAATATTAGCAAATAATTTTATTCAAAATGAATATAATATAGATAGTAAATCATCAAATACAAGCATTAATTCTAATGAAAACAGCACAAATATTACAAAAATGTTACAAAAATAAAAGAAATTCAACCTTTTATGTAGACAAACCAAAAAAAGTGTTGTATAATAGGATATAGTGCATAAGTATTAAGATGATAAGATACACAAGAATAATTAAGGAGGAAATTAAATTGGAAACAAATTTTGCTGATAACAATCATTTAGTATTGGTTGGAAAGATAACAGATGAAAAGAAATTTAGTCATGAAATTTATGGAGAGAAATTTTACACTTTTGATTTAAGTGTACCACGTTTAAGTGGAAATGCAGATGTAATACCAATTACAATATCAGAAAGGCTATTTAAAGATGAAGAACTTGTAGTAGACAAAAAAATAAAAATTACAGGTCAATTCAGATCATATAATAGCTATGAAAATGAAAAAAACAAGTTAATATTAACTGTATTTGCGAAAGACATTGAATTTTTACCAAATCAAGAAGAAGAGGTAGTAGCAAGTAAAGAATTAATATCAAACGAAGTAGTATTAATAGGATATATATGCAAAACACCAATATATAGACAAACTCCATTCGGAAGAGAAATAGCAGATATATTACTTGCAGTAAATAGAGCATATAATAAATCAGACTATATACCTTGTATAACATGGGGAAGAAATGCAAGATTTTGTTCAAAAATGGAAGTAGGAACAGAAGTAAAAGTAACAGGAAGAGTTCAATCAAGAACTTATGAAAAGAAATATGAAGATGGAACAGTTGAACAAAAAGTTGCATATGAAGTATCAATATCAAACTTAGAAGTTATAAATCAAAAAGAAGACGAAAATGAAGAAAATATAGAAAACAATCATAATGAAGAAAATGCAGTAGCAGAATAATAAAAGACTATATAATATGAAAATTACATTCATATTATATAGTTTTTTTTATAATTTCCTTTCTATACATTGACTTTTAGGCCAAATGACAATATAATATAGAAGAATTGTTAAAAAAATACAAGGAGGAAAGTTATGGGTGAAGTTATAGTCATAACATCAGGAAAAGGTGGAGTTGGCAAGACTACAACTACAGCAAACCTAGGTGCAGCTTTAGCACTAAGAGGAAAAAAAGTAGTACTTGTAGACACAGATATAGGCTTAAGAAACCTTGATGTCGTAATGGGTCTAGAAAATAGAATCGTTTATGATATAGTTGATGTTGTTGAAGGAAAATGCAAACTAAGACAAGCTTTAATAAAAGATAAACGTTTTACAGACTTATTTTTATTACCAGCAGCCCAAACTAGAGATAAAAGTGCAGTAAATGAAGAACAAATGAGAGAATTAACAAGTAAATTAAAAGAAGAATTTGATTATATACTAATAGACTGTCCAGCAGGAATAGAGCAAGGATTCAAAAATGCAATATCAGGAGCAGATAGAGCAATAGTAGTAACAAATGCAGAAATATCATCAATAAGAGATGCAGATAGAATTATAGGATTACTAGAAGCATCAGAAATAAGAAATCCAGAATTAGTAATAAACCGACTTAGACCAGAAATGGTAAAAAGAGGAGAAATGATGGATGTTGAAGATATATTAGACCTATTATCAATAGACTTAATAGGAGTAGTACCAGAAGACGAATACATAATAACACAAACAAATAAAGGAGAACCAGCAGTATCAAATAAAAAAGCACCATCTGGTAAAGCATATATAGAAATAGCAAGAAGGATATTAGGAGAAAACGTAGAAGTAACTATACCAGGAAGAAAAAAAGAAGGATTTTGGGATAAATTTAAAAAAGCATTAAAAAAATAAATTGCAAGTGGAGGAAATAGGAATGTTTGAAAACATTTTAAGAATTTTTAAAAAAATGAATAAAAAAAGTGGACAAGAAGAAAATAAAACTAATAAAGATGAAGCAAAAGAAAGACTACATTTAGTATTAATGCAAGATAGAGCAAATGTATCAGCAGACTTTTTAGACTTAATGAGACAAGAAATAATAGATGTAATAAAAAAATATATTGATGTAGATGAAAAAGATATAGATGTAAGATTAACAAATAAACAAAATAGTGATGGAACAACAGGAGCACCTGCATTATACGCAAATATTCCTATTAAAAGTATAAAAAATGAAACTAAAAATACAGTAAAAGAAAAACAAAAAGAAGAAAAAATACAAGAAAAAGAAAAAAATATAGAAGAAAAAGATGTAAAAGAAGAAAATGCAAAAATAGAAAAAGAAGAAACTAAAGAAAGGCAAGAAGAAGAAAAAACAGAAAATCAAGAAATAGGAAAAGAAGAAGAAAATCAGGAAATAGAAAATCAAAATAAAAAAGAAGAAAAAGATAGTGTAGAAAATGGAAAAAACAAAACAAAAGAAAAGAAAACCATCAAAAAGAAATAGAGGAAAAGATGAAAAAAAGGTTATCTAAGAATATAGAATGGTCTATTTTAATATGTACAATCCTATTAGTAATAATAGGATTAATTGCTTTATTTTCAGCAACGCAAAGTGCCGAATATGATGAATTTAAAAAACAAATGTTGTGGATAGGAATAAGCATACCATTTATAATAGCATTTGTAATTATAGATTATGAAACAATAGCAAAAATATCACCAATTTTCTATGGAGTAATAATAATATTGTTAGTAGGAGTACTCTTTACTGAACCAATAAATGGAGCAACTAGTTGGTTTTCAATAGGTTCAGCAACACTGCAGCCAGCAGAATTCGCTAAAATAATTGTAATATTCTTTTTATCCTTCATAATGTCAAAAATGGCTAAAAAAGGAAAAAAAGAAATAAGTAGACCAACAAGACTATTAATATTAATAGCAATAATTGCTATACCAGTACTATTAATAATAAAACAACCAGATTATGGTACAGCAATGGCATTTTTAGTATCATTTATAATGATGTTATTTGTAGGAGGAATAGACAAAAAATATATAATAGCATCAGTACTAATAATAGTAATAACAGTACCACTGTTATATATATTTGTACTACCAGATCATGCAAAAAAAAGAATTGAAGTATTTTTGAACCAAGACTTAGACCCAAGAGGAGCAGGATATAACCTAACACAATCAAAATTAGCAATAGGAGCAGGACAGCTATTAGGAATGGGACTATTTAAAGGAAATCAAACACAACTTGGGTACTTAAGCCCAAAAACAACAGACTTCATATTCTCAGTTATAGGAGAAGAAATGGGATTTTTAATAGCAGCAGCAATAATAATATTGTATGTAGTCCTCATAACAAAAGCAATATATGTTGCTAAAACAGCAAAAGACAATTTAGGCTCATATATAGCAATAGGTATTGCTGGAATATTACTATTTCATATGACAGAAAATATAGGAATGACAATAGGATTACTTCCAATAACAGGAGTACCACTTCCATTTGTAAGCTATGGAGGAAGTTCGCTACTTAGCAACTTAATAATGATAGCAGTATTACTAAACATAAGCGGAAGAAGACAAAAAGCAATATTTATAGAACAATAAAAATAATAAATAAAAAGTAAATAAAAAAATAAATAAGAGAGAAAGAAAAAATAAAGAAGAAATGCTAAAAGAACTAAAAATAGGAGACGTAACTTTAAAAAATAATATAATATTAGCACCAATGGCAGGACTAACAGACTTGCCATTTAGAATTATATGTGAAAAATATAATCCAGGATTAGTAGTAACAGAAATGGTAAGTAGTAAAGCACTCGAGTATAAAGATGAAAAAACAAAACTACTATTAAAAACAGAAGGAGAAAAAAGACCAATAGCAGTACAAATCTTTGGAAGTGATGTAAAAGCTATGAAAGAAGCAACAAAATATGTAGAAAAAATAGCAGATATAATAGACATAAACATGGGATGTCCAGCACCAAAAGTAGTAAAAAACGGAGATGGAAGTAAACTATTATTAGACTTAAAAAAAGTAGAAGAAATCACAAAAGCAGTAGTAGAAACAACCAAAAAGCCAGTAACAGTAAAAATAAGAAAAGGATGGGATAATGAACATATAGTAGCAGTAGAAGCAGCAAAAATAATAGAAGAAGCAGGAGCAAAAGCAATAACAATACATGGAAGAACAAGAAGTGAATTCTATACAGGAAAAGCAGATTGGAACATAATAAAAAAAGTAAAAGAAGCCGTAAAAATACCAGTAATAGGAAATGGAGACATAAAAACAGTAATAGATGCAGAAAAAATCTTTAAACAAACAAATGTAGATGGAATAATGATAGCAAGAGCAGCATTAGGTAATCCATGGATATTCGAACAAATAAAAACATACTTAGAAAAAGGGTATATAAGAGAAATAAAAAACGAAGAAAAATTAAACATAATATTAGAACATATAGACTTAGCAGTAAAAGAAAAAGGAGAAAAAACAGGAATAAGAGAAATGAGAAAACATATATGTTATTACCTAAAAGGAATGCCAAATGCAGCAGAAATAAGAGAAAAGATAAACCATATAGAAGAAGAAAAAGAAGTAAAAACATATTTAATAGAATACTTTAATACTATAGAACATATAAATTAAATAGAATAGATAAAAATAAATATCATAAATAATAAAAAATAGCATAGAAATATGCTATTTTTATTAAAATTTTAAAAAGCATATTAGATTAAGTTATATATTAGAAAATAAAAATAAGATAAAAAAACTTCAAGGAGGCAAAAATGAATAAAATATTAAAAAGCATATTTATAATATTTGGAGTGATATGTGTATTCTTAGCAATAGGAAATATAATAAAAATACAAAAAATAGGAAAAAAAGATTATAAAAAAGATGAAAATGGAAATACTAAAAATATAAAAGAGATTGAACAATATATTTTAAATGTTAATTCATATAAAGCAAAAATAAAAGTCACAGTAAAATCAAATAAAAACGTAAACTTTTACGAATTAATGCAAGAAGTAAAAACAAATAATGAAACAAAACAAATAGCACTATCACCTAAAGACTTAGAAGGAATAGAAATAAGCTATAAAGATGGAACAATAGAAGTAAAAAATACAAGATATAATTTAACAACAATATATAAAAACTATCCATATATATCAGATAACTCAATGTATTTAACATCATTTATAGAAGGATATAAAAAAGCAGAAAATAAAGAAATAAAAGAAGTAGATAATAAAATAGAATTAAGTTATGAAACAAAGAAAAATAAATACAATAATAAACAAAAACTATACATAAATAAATCAACACTATTACCAGAAAATATGCAAATATTAAATATTAACAACGATACAAAAGTAGACATATTATATAATGAGATAGAATTAAACATTTAGAAATATATATCATCTCAATAAAATAAATATTGGGAGAAGAAATAATGAATATAAAAAGAGGAGATATGTTTTATGCTGACTTAAGCCCAGTAGTAGGCTCAGAACAAGGAGGAATAAGACCAGTAGTAATTATACAAAACGATTTAGGAAATAAACACAGTCCTACAGTAATTGCAGCAGCAATTACATCACAAATGGGCAAAGCAAAACTACCTACTCATATAGAAATAGGTTCACAAAATGTAGGATTAAAAACAAATTCTGTAGTATTAGCAGAACAAGTTAGAACAATAGATAAAAGTAGATTAAAAGAAAAAATAGGTCATATAGATGATGAAAATCTTATGAAAAAAATAAATAATGCATTAGGTGTTAGTATAGGGTTAGAATAATTATATAAAAGAACTAAAAAATAAAAAGAGCCAAAAAGACCAAAGGGGACGGTCTTTTTTGGTTGAAATAACCTTTGAAGCTATTAAAAATATATACTTTTAAGCTTTTGAAAATTTATAGTTTTTTGGATTGACATAATTAATATAATAGAACAATTCTAATATATTACACAAAATGTCGAAAAAAGATATATTTTGTAATACGATTTTTCTTTACAGTTACCATAATATGATGTATAATAAAATCAATTAAATTATTTCAATTTAATTTTTATCTAATTAATTTAAGTCTTAAATTAGTTCAAAGAAAAAATCCCAAAAAAAAACGAATAAATGAAAACAAGGGAAGTTTTTATTTATAGAAAAGGAGTTATATGAATAAAAAAGTAAGTTTAAGCATAATAATGCTTCTTACAGTTGTATTTATTATGTTATTTAATACTAAAGAAAGCTTTGCAAGTTTAGATTGCAATATAGTACCAGAAGAAAATGTAAGATATGTAAATGCTACACTAACAAAAATAAATAGAGAAGAATATAATGCAATGCAAAGAGGCATGCATTGGACAAAATACTATAGTCTCCCAATGGAAGAAAGATATGAAATAGATCAAAAATCAATGTTTATGGCATCAACAGAAGGAATGTGTATAGGAGGTATTCAAAATGGGTTTATTGGTTTAAATGAGTATGGAAATTCTTGGGGAGTATTACAAGGATTAGTAAAAGATAGATTAGTCAATGATAATTTATACATTATAGACCAATATACAAATAAGGATAGTTTCTTTCCAAAAGAAAATAATAATCCAGAAGTATATAGAGACTTTTTGAAAGACTGGAAAATGCCATTTTTAAAACAAGCTAATGGATACTACAGTTTTGATAGTGATAAATATCATGTATCAAAAGACTTTGGAAATAATACATTAAGACTTCATGAAGGAGGAAGAGCAGGATTTTATCCATTTAATAACTGTGATGATGATACATTTAATATGGAAAAAAGAAATTTAGGATTTACTGTTAGATTAGATATTCCATTTATTATGACTAAAGATGGAAAAGTAAAAAATAGTGAAACAAAACAATATGAAGATATGGTATTTAATTTCTCCGGAGATGATGATGTATGGGTATTTGTAGATGATAAACTAGTATTAGACCTAGGAGGAAATCATATAAAATTAAGTGGAAACATCAATTTCGCAAGAAATGAAGTATATTATGAAAGTATATATAATCCTGCTACAAATAAAGAAGATAGAGACATATATAAAAAGGCATTTTCAGACGGAATGTTATCACAAGGTAAGCATACACTAAAAGTATTTTATATGGAAAGAGCAGGAGGAGAATCTAATTTATTTGTAACATTCAATCTACAAAGTGGAGGGATTGAAGCAAATTATATAGATAAGGACACAGGAAAACTACTAGATAAAGAAAGTTTTAGTGGACCTGTTGGAGAAAGAATTTCTACTAAATCAAAAGAATTTTCAGGATATACACTTGTTGAAAAACCAAAAACAGAAGAATATACACTAACAGAAGACCTTCAAAAAGTAAACTACTATTATTCAAAAAATTCAAAGCTTACAGTAAAATATGTAGATGAACTTACAAATAGTGAAATAGCAGATAGAGTGACTATAACAGGAAAGTATGGTGACAAATATAATACAGAGAAAAAAGAAATAGAAGGATATGGATTTTCAAGAGTAGAAGGAGATGTAGAAGGTACTTTAAAAGGTGAAAATATTACTATTACATATTATTATAAAAAAATATCAAATGTAACTGCTAAATATATTGATGAAATAACTAACCAAGAAATAGCAACTAGTGAAAATATAAAAGGTAAAGTTGGCGATGGATATAAAACAGGTAAAAAAGATATTACAGGATATGAATATGTAAGAGTAGATGGACAGCCAGAAGGATATATAAAAACAGAAGACACTTTTATTACTTATTACTATAGAAAAATATCAAATGTAATTGCTAAATATATTGATGAAATAACAAATAAAGAAATAATACAAAGTGATATTTTTACAGGGAAAAATGGTGATAGTTATAAAACAGTACAAAAAGAAGTTCCAAACTACGACTTTATAAGAATAGAAGGAGAAAAAGAAGGTACTTTTGCTCAAGAAGATAAACAAGTAATATATTATTATAAATATAAAACAAAGGTAACAGTAAACTATATCGATAAAGATACAGGTGAAATAATAGATACTATTAAAGAAGAAAAATATGATGGTGATACATATACATCAAAAGAAAGACAATATGAAGACTATAAACTAGTAGAAAAACCAGAAAAAGAAACAGTAAAATTAGGAAAAGAAGAAGTAACATTAAACTATTATTATCAAAAATTAAAATTTAATTTGAAGATAGAAATGAACTTAGAAAAAACACTAGTTAATGGAAATTACTATGGCTTAAATGGAAAAATAGGTAAGATAGAAACAGAAATAAGAGATGCTAATAAATATTCTAGTTTACAAATATTCTATAAAATTAAAGTAACAAATGACCAAGAAAGAATGGGAAGCGGATACATATACTTTACTATCCCAGAAGGATATCATATGCTATCATTAGAAAATAGTAAATGGCAGGTAGAAAATAAAATGGCTAAAATAAAAGTAGAAGATTTAAATATTAATGAAACAAGAGAATATGAAATAGCAATAGAAAAAGATGAAGGAATAGATATAGCAGGAGATATAAAAGCAAATGTAAAAATAGAATCAGAAAAACTACAAGAAACAACATTGTTAGATAATGAAGATGCTAATGAACTTGTAGTAATGCCTAGAACAGGAGCAAAATTTTTAAACCTATTACCTATAATATTAGCACTTTCAATATTAGCAATAATATTATATGTAAAAATAAATAAAAAGAAATCAGAATAATAGGAAATGAAAGAGTATTAATACAAAAATGTAGGTAAATTAATTACGCCTACATTTTTGATTAAATATGTAAGTTATTAATAATCTAAATAAAAAGCTATATTTAAGTCAATTTAGTTTAAAAGGAGTTATAGTATATGGGAAATATTAAAAGCAATATAAAAGAAAATAAAAAACAAAAAGAAGAAGAAAAAGAGTTGTTAAAACCAAAGAATGACGTAGTATTTCAAAGTTTATTTAATCAAAAGAATGAGAAAATAACAAAAGCATTTATAGAGGACTTATTAGAAGAAAAAATAGAAAAGATAATAATAAATGATACAAAGGAGTTATATAGAGAATAGCCAGAAGATAAACTAGGAATATTGGATTTAGAAGCAGATATAAATGAAGAAAAGAAAATAGATGTAGAAATCCAATTAATAGAAAAAGAAAGCTTTACAGAAAGACTTTTATATTATTATGCAAAATTATATGGAAATGAAATAAAAAGAGGAAAAACATACGATAGCTATAAAAAAGTAGTAATAATAGCAATATTAGA
>CALXQA010000018.1 GCA_944390335.1 uncultured Clostridia bacterium | reverse complement strand
TGCCTCCCGTAGGAGTCTGGGCCGTATCTCAGTCCCAATGTGGCCGTTCAACCTCTCAGTCCGGCTACTGATCATCGCCTTGGTAAGCCTTTACCTTACCAACTAGCTAATCAGACGCAAGCTCATCTATAAGCGGATTGCTCCTTTTCTATTTGTATCATGCGATACTCACAGCTTATGCGGTATTAGCAATGATTTCTCACTGTTATTCCACTCTTATAGGCAGATTGCTTACGCGTTACTCACCAGTCCGCCACTAACCTTAGTATTAGTAAACTAAAACTTCGGTCCGTTCGACTTGCATGTCTTATGTGCGCCGCCAGCGTTTATCCTGAGCCAGGATCAAACTCTCATATTTATTTTTAGAGTTCTTTGCTCATTTTTTTCTTTGCTTTTTTGGTAGTACTTGACTACCGCTTCTTATTGGTTTCTCAAAAGATTCATTGTTTACTTTTCAATGTACTTTGTTCCATTTGGTTGGAACGTTTTTTATTATACTATTCAATTCAGAAAAAGTCAACACTTTTTCTAAAAAAGTTTAATTTATTTTTATAAATAGAAAAAATATCAACTTTTTTCCTTATTCTATACTAAATATTGGATCTAAATTTATCCCTATAGAAGCAGCTTCATTAATATAAACTGAATTAATTTGATTCTTTACTAGCTTTATAAATTCTCGTGCATAATCCACATCATAATCATTTATAACTGCTACTTTTCCATCTTGTATTTCTTTAAATGTTCCTATATCATCTGTAAAAATAACATTTTCATCATATTTAAATGTAATATTTTTAATATCATTTACTAATTTTATAATATAGTGATTTTGGACATTATTTTCTTCAACTGTTCCACTCATGTTATATTCAATCTCTATACTATCAGTTATATTATCTTCCTGTTTCTGTAATTTTGTAGAATGACCATCGTCTTTTTTATTAATTTCTGCAATAATTTTTCTATTGCTACTATTTTGTAATTCCAATATAGCAAAATCTTTGTTTTCATCACTTACATTGCTTAGTTTAATTTCCGTATCATCTATTATTATTTTAGTTTGAATATTTTTTTGTTTATACTCATATACTGTCATAGAAAAGCTTCCTGCAATGCTAGAATCATTTTTTAGTTCTTCTATCCTTTCTTTCAAAATATTATTTAGTGTATTTATATCAGTAAAACTTTCTCCTAAATTTAAGAGCTTACATTTTGAAGTTATCATATTCATCATTATACTATCTTTAGTTAGTTGTTCAAGTAATGCTATTTGTAAATTAGCATTTTGCTGTGAATTTAATGTCAATGTATAAGAATTAGTTTGATACCTTTTTCCATCTATTTCTATTTGCTCATTATTATTTTTACTATAAGCTGTATCTGGAGCTTGATTTTTTATTATTTCCAAATATTTTTGTAGATGTTTTTTTTCATTATTTGATAGTTCTAATATCTTCTGAATATTTATAGGAACTAATTCATCTGGAATATTATTTGTATTTAAAATTCCAAATTTCTCTGCTAAGTCATTAATTCCATCATTTCTAACAACTATATATCCATCAGCAATTTTTGGAGCATAAAAACCATATAGATTTTTATCTCTTGCAACTGTCATATTAAATAATTGCTTATTTTCACTGCTTATTGTAATATCAGTATTACTTTTTTCAGATATATTATCTACTTTACCTGATAAGTTAAGTTTTAATTTACTCATTATACTTTCATCAGCAATATTATTAGAATCAGTAATTACCATTTCACCATTTGTAAGATATGATTTTTCTTCTTTTATTTTTTGACAATTTTGATAATTACTTGACGTTTCTAAAACATCAAATACATTAGGTATTTGTATAAAATATCTAAAAAATGCTCCTCTTTTTGTTCTAAATATATCTGTAGTGATATATAAAACAAAAATTATTGCTATTAATAATATTATTATAGAAAAAATTATAATTAAATTTCTCTTTAATTTATTAGGTTTCATCTAATTTCTCCTTTGTTTCATAACTTCATACATCACAATTGCAGCTGATACAGATGCATTTAATGAGTTTATTTTTCCTTTCATAGGTATTTTTATTAAAAAATCACAATTTTCTTTTACAAGTCTGGACATACCATAACCTTCACTGCCTATAACTATGCCAACTCCTCCGCTATAATCTTGCTCATCATAATATGACTTAGCATCTATATCTGTACCATAAATCCATACATTTTTTTCTTTTAAATATTTAATAGTATCATTTAAATTATTGACTCTAGCAATTTTCATATACTCTACTGCACCACTTGATGTTTTATTTACTGTACTATTAACAGATGCACTTCTTCTTTTTGGTATTATTATTCCATGAACTCCGCTACATTCTGCTGTTCTAATTATTGAACCTAAATTATGAACATCTTCTATTCCATCTAATATTAATATAAAAGGATCTTCATTTCTATTTCTAGCTTCCGTCAAAATATCATCTACTTCACAATATTCATAAGGCGGTACTATTGCAATAACACCTTGATGATTATTAGTTTGTGCCATTTTATCTAGTTTTATTTTATCTATTTCTGTAATTAATACTTTATTATTTTTAGCCAATCTTATAATTTCATTAATAGAGCCATGTCTTTCACCTTTTTGTATATATAGCTTATTTATATCTTTCCCAGATTTTAATAATTCTATTACACTATTTCTTCCTTCTATTTGATTTTCATCCATATAGATATAGTCCTTTCTTTATATTTTATCATTCCTTATTATTCTCTTTTAATACATTCAAAAATGCTTCTTGTGGAATTTCTACATTTCCAAATTCTCTCATACGTTTTTTTCCTCTTTTTTGTTTCTCTAATAATTTTTTCTTTCTTGTTATATCTCCTCCATAACATTTTGCAAGTACATCTTTTCTAAGTGCTGATATAGTTTCCCTTGCTATTATTTGTCCGCCTATTGCAGCTTGAATAGGCACACTAAATAATTGTCTAGGTATTTCCTTTTTTAGCCTTTCTACTAACATTCTGCCTCTTGCATATGCATTTGATTTATGAACTATAAAAGACAAAGCATCTACTGATTCATTATTTACATATATATCTAGCTTAACTAGTTCAGATTCTTTATATTCTTTTAAATAATAGTCTAGAGAAGCATATCCTTTTGTTCTTGACTTTAAGCTATCAAAAAAGTCGTATATTATTTCATTTAGTGGCATTTCATATTTTAAGCTTACTCTACTTGAATCTAAATACTGCATATCAATATATATTCCTCTTCTATCTTGACAAAGTCCCATTACATTTCCAACAAAGTCCTTTGGTACCATAATACTTGCTTCTACATATGGTTCTTCCATTTTTGATATTTTAGCAGGTTCTGGTAAATCTGATGGGTTATATATTTCTATCATTTCTCCATCTGTTTTATATACTTTATATATAACTGATGGAGCAGTTGTAATTAAACTTAAGTCAAATTCTCTATCTAATCTTTCCTCTATAATTTCTAAATGTAGTAATCCTAAAAATCCGCATCTAAAGCCTGAGCCTAAAGCTGTAGATGTTTCTGGTTCATATTCTAATGCTGCATCATTTAATTTCAATTTTTCTAATGCTACTTTTAAATTTTCATAATCGCTTCCATCCATTGGATATAGTCCACAATAAACCATTGGATTTACTTTTTTATAACCTGGTAATGGCTCTTTTGCTGGATTTTCATTATTTGTAATTGTATCACCCACTCTTATATCTGACAAGCTTTTAATACTAGCTGCAATATATCCAACTTCTCCTGCACTTAAAGCATCTGTTTCTTCATATCTTCCAGGCTCAAAGTATCCTACTTCTGTTACTGTAAATACTTTTCCTGATGACATTAGTTTTATTTCATCTCCAACCTTAACTACTCCATCTTTTATTCTTACATATGCTAATGCTCCTTTATAGTCATTATATATAGAGTCAAAGATTAATGCTTTTAGTGGTGATTTTTCATCTCCAATTGGTGCTGGTATATCTTTTACTATTCTTTCTAATACTTCTTCAACATTTAGTCCAGTTTTAGCAGATATACATGGACTATCCATTGCAGGTATCCCTATTATATTTTCTATTTCTTTTTTTACTTCATCAGGTCTTGCACTTGGCAAATCTATTTTATTTATTACTGGTACTATTTCTAAATTATTATCTATTGCTAAATACACATTAGCTAATGTTTGTGCTTCTACTCCTTGAGTACTATCTACAACTAATATAGCACCTTCACATGCAGCTAGACTTCTTGAAACTTCATAATTAAAATCTACATGTCCAGGTGTGTCTATTAAATTTAGTTCATAACAATTTCCATCTTTAGCATTATATTTCATTCTAATTGCTTGGGATTTTATTGTAATACCTCTTTCTTTTTCAATATCCATATTATCTAAAACTTGCTCTGACATTTCTCTTTTTGTAAGAACTCCTGTAAGTTCAATTAATCTATCTGCAAGTGTAGATTTTCCATGGTCTATATGTGCAATTATACTAAAATTTCTAATGTATTTTTTATCTTTCATACTCTCCCTTTCTTTTATGTAAAATCTTAACATAATTTTTTTAAAATTACAATAGAAAATAAAACACTGCGGCAAAATTTCTCTGCCGCAGATAAAGAGATTTTTATTCTTCTACAACTGTCACATTATCATCAAAAGTGATTATAAGATCACACTCTGAATTAAAGACTTCATCTTCTGAGATTTTTGTCCCTCTGATATACATTTTTCCATCATCTGAAATATTATCTGGTAAAGCAATACACCTTCCTATTCGTAAATATACTAGTTCTTTTCTAACTTCTTCTATATTTTTTCCTTTTTTGAAGAAAAAATATAGTGTTTTTTTAGGACATATAACTTCTTCTGGATTAGTCGTTTTTACTTCCTTAGTCCAAAAATAAAATTCTTCATGATTTAAAACTAATGCTACTAAAAAATTCCGCATAATAAAATCTCTCCCTCAAAAAATAATTAATACAATTATATCACATATTATGTTAATTTCAAGTATTATTCTTCTAAAAAACTATAAAAATCTATTTCTTTAAATCTATCTCCTACAGTTTCAATATTTAATATTCTTATATTCTCATCATCATTTTGTTTTGAAAATGATATTTTTAAATAATCATTAGGCAATATATCTTCTATTAATTCTCCCCATTCGAATATACAAATACCTTTATTAAAATATTCTTCTCCACCTATATTTTCAAATTCATAAATATCACTTAATCTATATAAATCAAAATGAAATATACTTATTTTCTCATTTTTGTATTCATTAACAATTGTAAAAGTTGGGCTAGATATTTCATCTTGCAAGCCAAAATGATTCAATAATCCTTCAACAAACTTTGTTTTTCCTGCTCCAAGTTCACCTGATAAGACTATTACATCTCCCTTTTTTAATATTCCTGCTAAATTTCTAGCATATTCTTTTGTTTTATATTCACTTTTACAAATTATCTCGTACATACTTTACCTTTCTTTAAAATTGATAATAGAATTATACATTAGATAAGTATTTATTTCAAGAGAATAGGTGGCATTTTTTAGCCACCTTATTAATCTTCATCTATATCTTTATTTCTTTTTCTAAATAATTTTTTCCAAGGCATCTTTAGTAAAACTCCTTCTATTATGCAAATAGCTAAGATTATTCCTATAAATTGCAGTACTGTAAAACTTAATATTTTCTCACTTCTGCTTTCACTTATATTTTGATTCTCCACAGTTTTACTTGTCTCGTCAACTTCTTGTACTTTGTTTACTTTGATTGTATATGTTAAACTTAAATCATCTTTATTCATAGTTATTTTTATAATATTTTCTCCCAAAGATAAAGTATCAGGCTTTTCAACCTTAACATATTCATTATATTCTCCTGCATCTGTTAAAACTTCTATATCTTTTACATCACTACTTACATCACAAGAATATTCGTATGTATCAATATTAAAAGTAGGTGAATAACTGATTTCTTGCTTTTCTCCATTTTCTTTAATAGCATTTAGCATTAAAGAATTCATTCCAAATTGTGGCGTTGCTTCTTCTTCTCTATTTACTTCTACTATATTTTGAACTTTTTCTTTATTTGTGTTATTTTTATTAGTTGCTGGTAACTTTTGTGTATTATTATTTGCAGAATTATTATTAGTGTTTTTGTCTATATTTGAATTATTTCCCGTATTTTTATTATCATCATTTACTACTTCTTTCTTTTCATTAATAGTAATTGTTTTACCATTTACTTTTACTATATTGTATTCTTTATCTGTTAAATTATCTGGCGTAGCAGTTATTTTTACTGGAAATCCTGTAATTTTTGCATTTACTGTTTGAGTGTTATTTTCTACCCATACTCTATCTACATTTAAAGTAGCATTAGTTGCTGTAAGATTTACTCTTCCTGTTAATCCTGTTCCGATTATAGAGATTGTAACAGTATCTCCTTTTTTTGCTTCTGATGCTGCTGTTATATTAAAACTATATGATGAACCTTTTACATAATTTATTCCAAATACTAATATAATTAAAATTATACTTATACATATTACCTTAATTTTTTTCATTTAAATTTTCACCCCATACATTATATGATCTTTTATTTTTAAATAATCATTTGCTAAAGCTTTTTTATCACCAGTTACATCTGCTGCTTCATAATATATTCCATGAAGCCTTGCTGTGCCTTCTTCCATTATATAGTCTTTTATCATTAAATAATCATTTGCAAGTATTAAACCATCTCCATTGCAATCTCCATTTACTTTACATAAATATGATTGAATTACTTTATTTCCACTGTATATATCTAAAACAACTCCGCTTCCAACAAACTTTATTTTATCATCATTTCTAATTTTTGCTTTTAAATTACTTAATTTTATATTTTTAATAAAATTATCAACATTTGTTTTTTCTTCTATATCACTGATTATACCATTATTCTCATTATATTTTTCAATAGTTATTTTTTCATTATCTTCTAAAGTATTTACATTTAGTTCTATTGTATCTTGTTTACTGTAATTTTCTAGTGTAGCTGTTATTTTTACTGTTCCTTCTTTAATTCCTTTTACTATTCCATCGCTTGTCACAGTAGCAATTCTTTCATCTGATGAGTTATATGTTATTTTTGTATTTTTCACTAAAGTATCCGTATATAATTTTAAAGTATTTCCTTTTAAAATATTCCATTTATCTCCATTTTCAATATTAATACTTGCTTCTGTAACTGTTACATTTAGTTTAGCTTGAACCTTATCATTTCCATCTGCTATAGCAGTAATTTCTGCTTTTCCATTTCCTATACCAATAACATTTCCATCTTTATCAACTTTTGCTACTTTCTCATTACTTGATTTCCAAATTACCTTTTTGTTAATTGCAGTATTAGGATTTATACTAACATCTATTTTTGTTTTTTCACCTACTAAAATATTTATATTTGTTTTACTTAATATAATTTCTGAAACTACATCTTTTTTTAGTTTAAGTCCATAATGCTCTACAATAGCTTTTCCATCTGCTTCAGCTAACTGTTTTAATTTTGCATCAGTATTTATAAATTGTACATCTGTACCATTTATAAAGCAATGTTCTATTAATATAGATGTAATACCTGTTCCTTTAGTTATATCTGGTCCTCTATCTTCACTATTACCTTTCATTGCATATCTTATAATTCCATAATAATCTGCTTTAGTTCCATCAGAATATTCCCATTTAGGACCGACATCATTGCATAATCTTGTTTTTACTCCTCTATTATATATTCCTAATTTTGATAAATTATTTAGTATAAGATTTCCAATTTCAGTAGATTCTTGATTATATTTATAACAAGATTTATTATTTGTAACATATACTTCTGCACCATGCCAATTACTGCTAATGCTTCCTCCACTATTAAAGTGAAGGCAAAGTAGAAGGTCTGCATTATTATTTCTCGCACACATTCCTCTATCTAATACAGACATTTCTTGGTCATTATTTAATCCATTATGTGTCATTATAACTTGAACACCATAGTAATCTTCAAAATACTCTTTTAAATATCTTGAAGTTTTTAAAGTAATATCTTTTTCAATTATTCCATCATTATAGTTTACAGCACCAGTTTCATAACCACCATGTCCCGGGTCTATAACTATTTTCATTGTCTTAACACTTTCTGCTAAACTCTTATGAAAACCAGATATTATATATATTAAGATTATTATTAATATAATACTTATTATTCTATTTAGTCTAATTTTTGATACTTTTTTATTCATTTTATTTCCCCTTCTTGAATTATTTTATATTATCAAGTTATTTTTTACAATATTTTATGTCCAATTTTTTTCCTAAATTTAATACTAAAGTTTTCAAATGAGATTAAATATAATATTTAATAAGCATAACTAATTTTCATATGAGCTGCTTTACTTTCTAAAAATATATAATATATATTATAATATGTTATAGAAATGTGAAAACATTTCCAATAGATTGTAAGCAAAAAATTTTATGAAGAAAATACCTGAAAATATTAATAAAATTATTAATGAATTTATCACAAAAATAAATAATACTTTTGAGATATAGTAAAGAAAATTATTTTATATGGTTCATATGCTAGAGGTAATTTTAATACAAGTTCTGACATAGATATTATAATTTTAACAGATTTTACAAATGATGAAATAGTTCAAAATAGAAACAAAATAGTTCAATTAGCATACCATATTGAGTGGAATAATAGATTTAGCATTCATTTATCCCAAATAGTTAAGAATGTTGATAGATTTAATTATTGGTTAGAGGCATTACCTTTTTATATGAATGTTCAAAAGGAAGGAGTTATACTTAAGTAAGTCCTAGAATATCAAATACCATAAAAAAGCACTAAATAGCGGCTTTTTTAGTATAAGAATTTTTTATCATCTTTTACAATGCTATAAAAAATACCCATAGATTTCTATGAGTATTTTTTTATAATAATTAAATAGTTTATTTATTTTACTTTACTATTTTTTAATACATTCCACCCATTCCTGCATCTGGTGCTTCATGGCAATTGCATTCTTTCTTTTCTGGAATATCTGTTACTATACTTTCTGTTGTCAAAATCATTGATGCTATAGATTCTGCATTTTGAAGTGCACTTCTTGATACTTTTGTAGGATCTACTATTCCTGATTTTTTCATATCTACATAAACTTCATTTTTTGCATCAAATCCTATTCCTTCTTTTTCTGATTTAACTTTTTCTAGTATTACAGCTGGCTCTAATCCTGCATTTACAGCTATTTGTTTTACTGGTTCTTCTAGTGCTTTTAATATAATTTTTGCACCTATTTTTTCATCTCCAGATAATTTTTCTACTTCTTTTTCTACTTCTGGAATTATATTAACATATGCTGTACCACCACCAGCTACTATTCCTTCTTCAACTGCTGCTTTTGTTGCAGATAATGCATCTTCTATTCTTAATTTTTTATCTTTCATTTCAACTTCTGTAGCTGCTCCTACACCAATAACAGCAACTCCACCAGCAAGTTTTGCTAATCTTTCTTGTAATTTTTCTTTTTCATAATCACTTTTTTCATCATTTAATTGTGCTTTTATTTGCCCTACTCTATCTGCTATTTGCCCCTTATCACCATTTCCATCTACTATGATTGTTTTATCTTTTTCAACTTTAACTTGTTTTGCTCTACCAAGTTGAGAAACTTCTGTATCTTTTAATTCTAATCCTAAATCTGATGTAATAACTTCTCCACCTGTAAGAACTGCTATATCTTGAAGCATTTCTTTTCTCTTATCACCATATCCAGGTGCTTTTACTGCAACTACATTTAATACTCCTCTTAGTTTGTTAAGTATTAATGTAGATAATGCTTCTCCTTCTATATCATCACATATAATAACTAATTTTCCTGACATTTTCATTACATTTTCTAATAGTGGTAATATTTCTTGTATATTATCTATTTTCTTATCAGTAATTAATATATATGGATTATCCATATCTGCAATCATTTTTTCTGTATCTGTTACCATATATGGTGATACATATCCTTTATCAAATTGCATTCCTTCTACTACATTTAGTTCTGTATTTGATGTTTTAGATTCTTCTATTGTGATAACTCCATTTGTTGTAACTTTTTCCATTGCATCTGCAATTAAATTTCCTATTTCTTCATTATTTGCTGATATACTTGCAACTCTTGCTATATCTTCTTTTCCGCTTACTGGAACACTAATCTTTTTTAATGCTTCTACTGCTGCATTTGTTCCTTTATCCATTCCTCTTTTTATAGCCATTGGATCTCCACCTGCTGCTACATTTTTTACACCTTCTCTACACATAGCTTGTGCTAAAACTGTAGCTGTTGTAGTTCCATCTCCTGCTACATCATTTGTTTTTTCTGAAACTTGTTTTACAAGTCTAGCTCCCATATTTTCGAATTTATCTTCTAACTCTATCTCTTTTGCTATTGTTACACCATCATTAGTAATTAGTGGTGCTCCAAAACTTTTATCTAAAACTACATTTCTTCCTTTTGGTCCTAATGTAACCTTAACTGTATCTGCTAGTTTATTTACTCCATTTAGTAATTTTTTTCTAGCATCTTCACCAAATTTAATATCCTTTGCCATAATAAACCCTCCTTAATTAATCAACTAAAGCTAAGATATCGCTTTGTTTTACTATTATATAATCTTCACCTTCATATTTTATTTCAGTTCCTGCATATTTATTTAGTACTACTTTGTCTCCTTTTTTTACATGCATTTCTACTGTTTCTCCATCGACCTTTCCTCCAGGTCCTACCTCTATTACTTCTGCTATTTGTGGCTTTTCCTTACTTCCACTTGATAAAATAATTCCACTTTTTGTTGTTTCTTCTGCTTCTAGCATTTTAACAACCACTCTGTCTGCTAATGGTTTTAACATATGAATTACCTCCTTTTTTGTCACTATATTTTATGCTTATTTTTATTTTTTAGCACTCTTTATTAGCGACTGCTAATACTTTATATCTTTTTTTAGCAATTGTCAATAGAGATTGCTAATTTTCACAAAAAGTTCACAATTGTACTATTTAATTACATATTTTCCATATTTTTAGCCTGTTTTATAAATTCTGAAAATAGAGGATGTGGTTTATTTGGTCTTGATTTAAATTCTGGATGAAATTGTGATGCTATAAAAAACGGATGATTTTTTAATTCAACAATTTCTACTAATCTATCATCTGGTGATGTTCCTGCTATTAAAAGTCCATTTTTTTCTATCAAATCTCTGTAGTCATTATTAAATTCATATCTATGCCTGTGTCTTTCTGATATTGTATTTTTTCCATATATTTTTTTAACAAAGCTATTAGGTTTAAGCACACAATCATATGCACCAAGTCTCATAGTTCCGCCTTTTTTATTAATTTTCTTCTGCTCTTCCATTATATGTATTACAAGATTTTTAGACTTTTTATCAAACTCTTCTGAATTAGCATCGCCTAATTTAAGTACATTTCTTGCAAATTCTATAACTGCCATTTGCATTCCTAGACATATTCCTAAAAAAGGTATTTTATTTTCTCTTACATATTTAATAGTTTCAATCATTCCATTAATACCTCTATTTCCAAATCCACCCGGAACAATAATTCCACTATATTTTTTTAATTTTTCATCTACATTTTCTGTACTAATTTTTTCACTATCTACTAACTCTACATTTACATTAACTAAATTCTTAAATCCTGCATGTTTAATACTTTCTATAACTGATAAATATGAATCTTCTAGTTTTGTGTACTTACCAACTATAGCAATATTTAAACTTTTACCACTAATATTTTTTATTATATTTATTAGATTTTCCCATTCTTCATTATTTGCTTTTTTATTATTAAGATTTAATTTTTTGCAAACAACATCTGCCAAACCTTCTTTTTCTAGCATTAATGGAACTTCATATAAATTATCTACTGTTTTATTTTGTATAACACTTTCTTTTTTTACATTGCAAAAAAGTGCAATCTTTTTCTTCATATCTTCATCTATATTTTTATCTGCTCTACATACTAAAATATCTGGCATAATGCCTAAAGCTTGTAATTCTTTAACAGAATGCTGAGTTGGCTTTGATTTTAATTCTTTAGAACCTGATATATATGGAAGAAGTGTTACATGAATAAATACTACATCTTCATCTTTTTGCTCAATTCCTATTTGTCTTATTGCCTCTAACATAGGTCCACTTTCAATATCACCAACTGTTCCTCCAATTTCTGTTATTACAATATCAGCATCGGATTTATTAAATTCATATATTCTATCTTTAATTTCATTTGTTATATGCGGTATTACTTGTACTGTTTTTCCTAAATACTCTCCTTTCCTTTCTTTATTTATAACATTTAGGTAGATTTTTCCACTTGTAATACTTGAATTACCTGTCAAACTCTCATCTGTAAACCTTTCATAATGACCTAAATCTAAATCGGTTTCAGCTCCATCATCTGTTACAAATACTTCTCCATGTTCATATGGACTCATAGTTCCAGGATCTATATTTATATATGGGTCGAGCTTTTGATTTACAACTTTATATCCTCTGTTTTTCAAAAGTCTACCAAGCGATGCTGCTGTAATGCCTTTACCTAATCCTGATACTACACCTCCAGTTACAAATACATATTTCATAATACCTCCTAAAAAACAAAGAAGAGCTAAAAAAGTGTTTTTTTTTAGCCCTCCATAAACTTAAAAATTTCTCTTCTCAAAAAGAAGCCTTTTATTTAATTCTTATTATTTTATACCATTAAATTTTACATTTTACAAGTAGATTTTTTAAATTTTCTATTATATTTAAAATTATTATAAAATATATAGTAATTTAAATTTAAAATGTGTTATAATATTAAATATAATTATAATACTAATTAAAATAAAAAGAGGAGTATAAATAGTTATGGTGTATACACTTTGCAAATATGCAGACGAAACATTAGTTACATTTTCAGATATTCGTAAAAAAGATAATGGAGATGAATATATAAGAGTTTCTTTTGAGCGACCTACTGATCATGGTTTTGATACAGTTGTTTTTGAACTTCCAAGTTACAATATTATTGACAGAGAAGGTCAGTATTCGGATGAAGAAATAGAGCTTTTTAAGACAGTAGTAGAAAGAGGAGCTCCATATTTTTACGAATGGGCTCGAGAAGGAGGAATTAAAATTGCCTAATATTTTTGAATTATATGGTTATAAGGTATATTTTTGGTCTAATGAAAATAATGAGCCAGTTCATGTGCACATTTCTAAAGGTAGCCCTCAAGGAAATGCAACTAAAGTATGGCTTACTAAAAGTCGGTGGATGTATTATAGCAAACAATAATAGTAAAATTCCAAAATCTGATTTAACTGATATTCTTAAAACAATAAGTTTGAACTTTTTATATATTATTGCAAAATGGAAAGAAGTTAACGGAACAGATAATACTAAATTTTATTGCTAATTATAACATTTCATATTTTACCTAAGTTATTTCTTTATAATTTTTCTATTGTAGAAGATATAAGCGAAACTGTAATAAAAATAGTTTAATAACATAAATTTATATATATTAAAAAGGGAGATATTTTATTCAATATTTCCCTTTATTTATATAAACAATATATAATTAATAATATCTTTCTGTCTAAATTCTACACTTCTGTTAATTCATAATTATTTTCCCCTACTATATTTTTAAATTCCTCTAGTATCTCATCTGTAGCAAATATTGCTCCACAACTACTTATTTTATCATTTTGCTTTACAAAAATTGGCATATTGTTTCTTTCACCTACAAAGAATTTTATTGCACCTCTTAATTTAGCTTTTTTATCTTCATCTAAATCAGTTATATTTAATATTACCTCTTTTTTCTTATTAACCTTTAATTCAGTTATACTATTTGCCACAATACTCATATCTGCATCTTCTTTTATGCTTATTCTTCCCTCAATAACAACTATATTTTCTTCTAATAAAACATTTTGACAAGTATTATAGCAACTTTCAAATACAACTACCTCACATGAGCCATATAAATCTTCTACTGTAACAAAAGCCATTATTTTGTTTGTTTTTGTAAACTTCTTTTTAATTTTTGTAATTATTGCAACTAACTTTACCCTTCGACCATCTACAATATTTGTTTTTTCATTAGCCTGTATTGCTTCATTTGCTTCTTTCATTTCCATTATATTTATAGTAGATAATTCTTCTATTTCTTTTCTATACTTTTCTAAAGGATGTCCTGAAATATATATACCTAACATTTCTTTTTCCATTGATAGCATTTCTTTTTCTGTAAATTCTTTAAGTTCTGTATATGTATATTTCATTTTTTGTAAATCATCATCATTATTCCCCATATCAAACATAGTAACTTGACCAGAAAAAGCTTTATTATTTGCATCTGCTATCATATCTATAATATTTTCAAAAGATGCTAGAAGTGTACTTCTTGTTTTTCCTAAATTATCAAATGCACCTGCTTTTATTAAACTTTCAATGCACTTTTTATTTACCGCTTCTCCATAAATTCTTTCACAAAAATCAGTAAAATCTTTGTATTTTCCGTTCTCTTCTCTTTCCTTAACAATACTATCTACTGCAGCTATACCCACATTTTTAATACTTCCAAGGCCAAACCTTATTGAATTACCTGATGCTGTAAATCTTGTAAAACTTTCATTTATATCTGGTTTTAGTATATCAATATTTTTCTTTCTACATTCATCAATGTATATAGGTACTTTATCTAAGTTTCCTAAAAAACTATTAAGCATAGCAGCCATAAACTCTGCTGGATAATATGCTTTTAAGTATGCAGTTCTGTACGCAACTACTGCATAGCATGCTGCATGTGATTTATTAAATGCATATTTTGCAAATTCTGCCATTTCATCAAAAATCTTATTTGCAGATACCTCATCTATTCCATTTCTTATACAGCCTGGAATTTCCACATTTCCATTTTCGTCAAGTTTTCCATGCACAAAGTTTTCTCTTTCCTTTGCCATAACATCAAGTTTTTTCTTTCCCATGGCTCTTCTTACTAAATCTGCTCTACCTAATGAATAACCAGCTAAATCTCTTACTATTTGCATTACTTGTTCTTGATAAACCATACATCCATATGTAACAGATAATATAGGTTTTAGGCTCGGATGTGTATATACTGCATTATCTGGATCTTTTTTGTTAGCAATATATCTTGGTATCTGATCCATTGGCCCTGGTCTATATAGTGATACACCTGCTATAATATCTTCTAAACAGTCCGGCTTTAATTCTTTCATAAAGTTAGTCATGCCTTGTGACTCAAACTGAAATATCCCAACTGAATCACCATCTTGCCATAACTTATATACTTTAGGGTCATTCATATCTTTATCAAATTCTACATCTATACCTTTGTTTTGTTTTACTAAATCTATACTATCTCTTATTACAGTCAAAGTTCTAAGCCCTAAAAAGTCCATTTTTAGAAGTCCTAGTTCTTCTAGTGTTGTCATTATATATTGTGTAGATATAATATTATCTCTTGCATAAAGAGGAACGTAGTTTACTACAGGCTCACGAGCAATTATTATTCCACATGCATGAGTTGATGCCTGTCTTGGAAGTCCTTCTAATGCCATTGCAATATCTAAAAGATTATGAATGTCACTATTTCCTTCATATAAATCTTTTAGTTCTTTATTTTGTTCCATTGCTTTTTTTATTGTAATATGAAGTTCATTAGGTATCATTTTTGCAAGCTTATCTGCTTCTGCATAAGATACATCTAATACTCTTGCAACATCTCTTATTACCATTCTAGCTGACATTGTTCCAAATGTAATAATCTGGGATACATGGTCATGTCCATATTTATCAGATACATAATCTATAACATCTTGTCTTTTTTCATAGTCAAAGTCTATATCAAAATCTGGCATACTTATTCTTTCTGGATTTAAAAATCTTTCAAATATTAAGCCATATTTTATTGGGTCAATATCAGTTATTTCAATAGCATATGCAACAATAGAGCCTGCTCCTGAGCCTCTTCCTGGTCCTACTGGTATATTATGTGATTTAGCATAATTGACATAGTCCCATACTATTAGGAAATAGTCTGTATATCCCATTTTATTTATTACGCTTAATTCGTATTCTTCTCTTTTTAATATATCTTCAGAAACATTTTCTCCATATCTTTTTTTTATACCATTATCAGTCAATTTTTTCAAATAATCAAAATGTGTAGGATATTCTTTTGGTACTTCATAATTAGGAAGTATAGTATGTCCAAATTCAAATTCCACATTACATTTTTCAGCCACTTTTACTGTATTTTCTATAGCATCTGGTACATTTTTAAAAAACTCCATCATTTCTTCTGGTGATTTTATATAAAGTTCATCTGTTTCAAACCTCATTCTGTCTTCATCTGACATTTTCTTACCTGTTTGAATACACAAAAGGACTTCATGATTATATGCATCTTCTTTTTTTAGATAATGCGAATCATTTGTAGCTAAAAGTGGAATATTTAGCTCTCTTGCTATTTGTATTAGTTTCTGATTAACCAATACTTGTTCTTTTATACCATTATTTTGAATTTCTAAATAATAATCATCACCAAATAAATTTTTAAACCACAAAGCAGATTCTTTTGCACCTTCTATATCTCCTGCTGATATTTTAGAAGCAACTTCACCTGCTAAACATGCACTTGAGCATATTAGACCTTCATGATATTTTTCTAAGGCTTCTTTATCTATACGAGGTTTATAGTAAAATCCATCTGTAAATCCTAATGATACTAATTTTATTAAATTTTTATATCCATTATTATCTTTTGCTAAAAGTATTAAGTGATTATATTTATTATCAAGCATCGGATCTTTATCAGACATTTTTCTTGGTGCTACATATACTTCACAACCTATTATTGGTTTTATGGCATTTTCTTTACAAGCTTTATAGAAATCTATTGCTCCAAACATAACTCCATGGTCTGTAATTGCTATTGCATCCATTCCAAGTTCTTTTGCTCTTACTGGTAAATCTTTAATTCTATTTGCTCCATCTAATAAACTAAACTCACTATGCACATGTAAGTGAACAAATTTACTTTGTAACATTATTTTCTCCTTTTATATTTTTTATCTTTTATTTTTTATTTGAAATAATTTTATAAATTACTTTTCCAAAAAAGTATTCCATAATCTCGTTATAGTCTTGTTTTTTTATATTTTCTCCATATCCTAATACTTCATATATATATCCTAGTTCAGTTACAGTATAATCTAAATCTTTAAAACCATTTTTTATATAAAATTTTTTTCTTTTGATTCTTTGCTCATAGTTTTCTGCATTTTTATCTATATTTTCAATATTTAATAATATATTATATCCTTTATATTTTTCTTTTATTGCCTCTAAAACTTTACCTCCATATCCACTTCCTCTAGCATTTTTATCTATTGCTAAGAAAAATATATATGCTATATTTTTATATGTAGCTATATATGCCATTCCTATTATTTTATTTTCATCATATATTTCCATAAAACTTGATTTCTTAGTTTTTATTTTATAGTTTAATAAAAATAATGGTATTTGTTCATGTTTTGGAAATGCTTCATAATATATTTCTTTTACTTTTTTATAATTTTTTGATTTTTTATTTGTATTTTTTAAAATAATACTAATTTTCATCTACCTCCATCGCTTTAGTTATTCTATCATATCTTTATCATTTTATCCATATTTTTTAAAAGAAAAATACCATTTAGATTTTTTCTTTCTAAATGATATTTCCCTTTTTATTAAATTTTCAGATATAGTTATCCACAGTTTATTACATATATGTGGATAATATTACAAAATTGTAATAAAATTATAATATTTTACTTTTTCTTATCTTTTCTATTACATTTTTTCTCTATCTGTATCTTTACTTTTCATTAAATTTCCAAAATATTTTATAAAATTACTTATATCAGATGATATTATTTCTAATATATTTCCCGGATTTTTTCTTAAATATGCATTTTCATATTCTGATATTCTTTTTGTTACTTCTGATATATTAGCACATTCTAAATTATCTACCTTTATATTTTCATTTCCAAGAACTAGTGCTAAAATCTTTGGTTTTCCTTCTTTTTCTAATTCTTGTTCAATATCTTCTGCTTGTCTTAAAAAACTAGTAAATTTTTTTATTTGCATACTTGTCAAATTATCTGGTAAATATGAAAATATTGCTGCTCTATCTGTTTTATATATTCTTGATATAATTACATTATATTTTTGTACTAATTCTTCAATAGTTAAGCTTGTATCTATTGTCTCACCAGTTATGTTACTTAACATTTCTATAGCTTCATTTCTATGTTCTTCTTTTTTCTTTGTTGCTACATATTTTTTGCCATCTTTTGTAATTATTACAACTCCTTCTCCTCTATTTGTTATAGGATATTCATCACTTTCTTCCATAATCATTCTTTTTAAGTCAAATTCAAAATATTTTCTAAACATTTCTTGTTCTTCTTTTGTTAATTTTTTCAGTTTATAGTTTATAAAAGAGTCTAAAGTTCTATTTGTGTTTATAATCCCATTTGTTTCATCATTTACACTTTGCGAATAATAATATGTTTCTTTATTTTCTTCAACCTTGTCATGTACATATATTTGCTCAATTACTTTCTTGCCACTTTTAGATTTATGTATTTTATTTACTTCTTCTTTTATATTATCTGCATCTTCCTTACTTAAACTATCGCTCAAGCTTATGGTAAGTAAAAATTCATTTTGGTTTATATTATCATTTTGTACATATGGCATTATTCTTATAAATGATAATCCTTGTTTACTAACTTTTTCATATAATCTTTCTGAGAATTCGTCTCCTTCTTCTTTTCCTAAAAATACAGCTTCTGCATTTGTAAGCACACTTTTTTTACCTATTACTTTTTGTAGATTTTTATATTTTAGTGGAAGACTAATCTTTTTTCCTTTGTTTAAAAATATAATTTTACCTACAATTCTTTTTTCCATATCTTTTTCCTTACAATTTTTATTATTCTGCAATTAATTATTTCATTATACTTAATAAACCTATACTATCATCAGTTCTTCATAAATGTCAATGAAAAAATACCAAATCATATTTTTCATTTTATTATTTTTAGCCATATAAGAACAAAAGTGAAAATTAGAAATTTTCACTCTGTGTACTAATTTTTAATTAGTACACATTTTTATAAAGATGTTGTT
>CALXQA010000017.1 GCA_944390335.1 uncultured Clostridia bacterium | reverse complement strand
TAAAGCGGTACGCGAGCTGGGTTCAGAACGTCGTGAGACAGTTCGGTCCTTATCTGTCGCAGGCGAAGGATATTTGAAGGGAGCTGTCCTTAGTACGAGAGGACCAGGATGGACATACAGATGGTGAATCAGTTGTATTACCAAAAGCAGAGCTGAGTAGCCAAGTATGGAAGGGATAAACGCTGAAAGCATCTAAGTGTGAAGCCCACCCTAAGATAAGATATGCCATACCGAGAGGTAGTAAGATTCCAAAAAGACTAATTGGTAGATAGGTTGGAGGTGTAAGTAGAGAGATCTATTGAGCTGATCAACACTAATAAATCGAGGGCTTAACCAAAAAGAAAGAAGAAGATCTACTATATATTTTTGAGTGTGCGGAAGCATACGAAGAAATTCTGGTGACAATAACGAAGAGGAAATACCCGTACCCATCTCGAACACGGAAGTCAAGCTTTTGAGTGCCGAAGATACTAGTGAGATACCTCACATGGAAAATAGGTCGTTGCCAGATTTTTTATTTTTAAATAGGTATATATATGAGAATCAATTTTTCATATATATGCCTATTTTGTATTTTGTAATAAAATAGTGTAAAATTGTATAATAATTAATAAGGGCGAGGAGATTTGTGTAATGGAAAAAACATATATTGAAGATATTGGAAATATGCAGCTGTTAAAATTTACAAAAATGGAAGAATTTAAAGAAAAAGTAGAACTAGTAATTACATTAAAAACATATAATAAAGGTTTTAAAAGAGATAAAAATGGAAAGATAATTTCAGAAAAATATGAATGTTTAGCAAAATATTTAAATGTAGATAATGAAAATATAATAAAGCCAATACAAAATCATACAGATAATATATTGTGTGTAAAAGAAAAAAAGAATAGTAAATTATTAAATGTAGATGGAACAATTACAAATAAAAGAAAAATAGGATTAGCGTCAACATTTGCCGATTGTATACCAATATTTTTTTATGACCCCATAAAAAATGTAATTGCAAATATTCACTCAGGATGGTTAGGCACAGTAAAAGAAATATCACTTAAAGCATTAAGTATTATGTTAAAAGAATTTGAATGTAAAGTAAATAACATAATTGTATTAATAGGACCATGTATAAGAAAAGACCATTTTTTAGTAAATGAAGATGTAAAAATAATATTTGAAGAAAAATTTAGTGAAATCTGTAATAAATGTGATATAATTAGAAAAACAGAAAAGTATAATGAAAAATGAGTGCAGTATGTAATAGATACTGTAGAAATAAATAAAGAAATTCTAAAGAACCATAAAATATTAGAAAAAAATATAATTGATTCTAATATATGTACTGTATGCCAAAGTAAATATTTTCACTCAAGAAGAGCAGAAGGAATAGAATATGATTTAAATACAGGAATTATAATGTTAAAGTAAAATAATAGAATGGAGAAAAAATGTTAGCAAAAAAATTAAAAAAAGGTGATACTATAGGTTTAGTATCACCATCAGAAAATGTTATAGAAGATGATAAAAAAGATATAGAAGAGTCTGTAAAATTGCTAAAAAAGGCTGGATATAAAGTTATCTTTGGAAGAAATGTATATAAAAATACAACAGGATATGGAGCAACTGCTAAAGAAAAAGCAGATGACATTAATGAAATGTATAGTAATAAAGATGTAAAAGCAATATTATCAGTAAAAGGTGGATTTAATTCAAATAGTGTGTATGAATATTTGAACTTAGAATTAATTAAGGAAAATAATAAGATCCTATGCGGATATAGCGATGCTACTTCATATATAAATTATATACATGAGAAAACTGGAAATAGTTGTTTTATAGGACCTAATTTAAAATCTTTAAACTCTTGGGAAACAGACTACTCTTTTAAAGAAATGCTTAAACATTTTGAAAGAGGCAATTTAAATCTTTTAGAAAATGATGACGAATGTATATGTATTAATCAAGGAATTGCAATAGGAAAGTTAGTAGGAGGAAATTTATCCTTAATTACTAATATGATAGAAGAATTAGATTTTGTTGGAAAAATATTATTTATAGAAGAATTAGCAATTGAATCACCGCCAGCATTAGTAAGTAATTATATGTATAAATTAAAACAAAGAGGAGTTTTTAATAATATATCAGGCTTATGGCTTGGAAATTATGAAGGTGAATATCCTATAGAGAAAATATTTTTAGATACAGTAAGTGATTTAAAGCTGAAGATACCAGTTATAAAAAGTAATAACTTTGGTCATACAGAAAGAAAAATGACTATACCATTAGGTGTAAATGCTAAAATTGAAAATAATAAAATAGAATTAATAGAAAGGTATTTAGAGGATTAAATATGAAAGAAAATTGGAAAGAACTAGAAAATAGTATAATAGATTGCAAAAAATGTAAACTTTGCATGACAAGAACTAATATTGTATTCGGAACAGGGAATAAAAATGCAGATTTAATGATGATTGGAGAAGGTCCTGGGGCAGATGAAGATAAACAAGGAATACCTTTTGTAGGAAGAGCAGGAAAATTAATGGATAAAGCTTTTGAAGGGTTAGGACTAAAAAGAGATGAAGTATACATTGCTAATGTTGTAAAATGTAGACCTCCACAAAATAGAGTTCCGGAAGATGATGAAGTAAAAGCTTGTTTAGATTATTTAAGAAACCAAGTAATATTAGTTAATCCTAAAATTATAGTGCTTTTAGGAAGTACTGCATTAAAAAATATATTGGGAAAAGAATATGGAATAACACAAGCCAGGGGCAAATGGATTGAAAAAAAAGGTATAATGTATATGCCTACTTGGCATCCAGCAGCACTTTTAAGAGATGAGAATAAAAAAATAGAATTTTGGAAGGATTTAAGAGAAGTTATAAAAAAATATGAAGAAATAAAGGAAAATAAAAATGGAAAATAAACTTAATTATGATATAGATTATAAAGTACTAGATAAAAAAATGGTATATCAAGGAAAAAGAATATCAGTAGAAGAACTACATTATTATAATAAAAGAAAAAAACAGATAATATATAGAGAACATGTTCATGCAGGTAATGCAGTAATTATAATGCCAATTACAGATAATAACGAATTTATTATGATTAGAGAACCTAGAACACCTATAGGAAAAAATGTTTTAGCATTTCCTGCAGGTATGATAGAAATAGGAGAAAATAGTAATGATGCAGCGTTAAGAGAATTAGAAGAGGAAATAGGATATAAGGCAGGATGTATACAAAAATTGAGAGAAGTTTATCCTGCAATAGGATATTCAGATGAAAAAGTAACAATATATATTGCAAGTAAGCTAATAAAAACCCAAACACATTTTGATGAAACAGAAGATATTGA
Organism: uncultured Clostridia bacterium; assembly: GCA_944390335.1. Lineage (GTDB taxonomy): Bacteria > Bacillota > Clostridia > TANB77 > CAG-508 > CAG-793. Next base: position 16,562 of record CALXQA010000017.1, on the reverse strand, counting down.
AGTTGTAAAAGTTAAGATAGATGATGTAAAAGAGATGCTTAATAATAACGATATAAATACATCTAGTGAATTAATAGCTTTATTTCATTATTTTATGTATATAAATAAATAGTACTATATTCTTAATATGAACTATATAGTCAGATAATTGACAAGTGGAGATATATTGTATATAAATATAAAAGTCAAAATTAATTAAAATGAATAGAGGTAGTTAGATGGAAGATAAAATGAAAGAATATATGTCACAATGTCTTAATTGTAAAATAAAACCATGCAGTAATAAAGGGTGCCCTCTTAATAATGATATACCTAAATTTATAAGTCTTGCTAAAGAAAATAAGATAGAAGATGCATATGAAGTTTTACTTAATACAACTATATTAGGTAGTATTTGCGGAAGAATATGTCCTCACTATAAACAATGTATGGGAAGCTGCATACGAGGAATTAAAGGAGAAAGCGTAAATATTGGTAAAATAGAGGCTTTTATTTCAGATTATGGATTAGAGCATAAATTAATAAAGGAAATAGAAAAAGATAATATACTTGAAGGAAAAAAAGTAGCAATAATAGGTGGAGGACCAGCAGGACTTACTTGCAGTTATTTTTTAGTAAAGAAAGGTGCAGATGTTACAATATTTGAAAAATATAATAAACTAGGAGGCATACTTTCTCATGGTATACCTGAATTTAGATTAAATAAAAATATATTAGAAAATACTATAAGTTCAATATTAAGTTTAGGAGTAAAAGTTAAATATAATAAGGAACTTGGAAAAAATTTATTTTTAGACCAGCTAAAAAATGATTATGATGCAATATTTATTGGTATAGGTGCAAATGTTTCTAGTAAAATGAATATATCAGGTGAAAATTTAGAAGGTGTTTATGGCGGAAATGAACTATTAGAATATAATAATCATCCAGAATATAAAGAAAAGACAGTTGTTGTAATAGGTGGTGGTAATGTGGCAATGGATACCTCAAGGACAGTAAAAAGATTGGGAGCAAAAAAAGTATATGTTATTTATAGAAGATCAGAAGAACAAATGCCGGCCGAAAAGAAAGAAATAGAAGATGCTAAAAGTGAAGGTATAGAATTTTTATTTCAAAATAATATATTAAAGATTATAGGAGAATCAAAGGTACAAAAAATAGAATGTATAAAAACAAAGCTAGTAAAAAAAGAAGGAGAAGATAGGCTTTCACCAGTAAATATTGAAGGAAGTAATTATATATTAGATACTGATTATGTAGTTATGGCAATAGGAGCAAAGCCAGATGAAACGCCATTAAAAGAATTAATAACAAATAAATGGGGATATATTGATGTAGATGAAAATATGAGGTCAAAAGAAAGTAAGATATATGCAGGTGGTGATATAATAGGAAAAAATGCAACAGTAGCATGGGCTGCTAAGTTTGGTAGAATAGCAGCAAATAGTATTATAGAAGATTTAAGTAAATAGGAATTTTTTGCTTGTATTGGAGAAAAATGAAAGAAGAAAATTTTGAACATTTTGGTATAGAGTTTAATAGTAATGAAATAAAAAAATATTTAAATAGAGAAAATTTTGCAATAATTAATACTGCCTGTGAGAATAATGAATGTATAAGATATAGAAGAGAGCGTTGGGATTATTTTGAAAAGATAAGAGATAATATAAATATTGATGATTATTCTATTAATATTTGGCCACCATCATATAAATACTGCATGGAAGATGGAACTTTGAGATTATCTGATGAATTTTGTAAGAAATATCAAGAGGCTTGCTTAATGGTATATGATGCAAATATAGACTTCTTTAAAAAGCTAAATAAAAGAGATTTTATAGAAAAAATTGATAATATATTATATGAAAATAGAGAATATATTAAAATTACTAATCTAAATGAATATAAAGGAAAATCTGGTATTTATATAATGATATTAGATGAGTATAAACAAATATATGTTGGTCAATCAAAAGATATAAGACGAAGAATATTAACGCATTGGAAAAGGGAACCAAGGTTTGATAGCTTGATATTTCCTAATATAAAAAAATCTAATATTCAAATTGATTCTTTTGGCGTTTTAGATACAACTAGGATTTATGTTAAAGAAGAAGCTATGAAAACAATGTATAGTTTAGATAAAGAAGAGAAAAGAATAGTAGAGAAAATTCCAAAAGAATATTTAATAAATAGAATAGGTGGCGGAATTCGCCTAAATTCATTAGAAAAAATAATTGATACAATTAATTTTAGAAAATTAAAAATATAGAAGAGTAAAATTAAAAAACAATATAAATTTTGAAAATATTAAAATTATTACTATTAATATAATAATATGATTAAAATGTAATATATATGATTTTAAAAGTTTATACAGATAAAATTTTGAAGTAATTATTATTATTTCAAAATATAAGATATTAATATTTATTATAATATAAATAAAAAATGTAATATGAAATTAAATAATAATTAAATAAAAAGAAAAATAGTAAGAATTTAGCCTAACTATTTTTCTTTTACTAGAGTAATAAACTCTATAGGAATTTTCTATATTATTAATTATGATTTATGTCGTTTTCGTATTCATTTCCATTTCCAAGAAATAAATGGCGTATAGAATTAAAGAAGATATTTAGTTTTGAACGCTTAACAAGTGTTAACGCCTTATTATTAACAATAGCTTCATATCTTATATCTAACTCATTCATTCTCCTAATGTAATAATCATTAAAGAAAGTATAACCATCTACTGTTCCGATTAAATTTTGAAAACTATATAAATATTTTCTATACTCTTCTATTCTTGTAACAGACAATAAATTATTAGTTTCTTTATCAAAGAAAGAAGTTATAATTAGATTCTGAGTAGAAATAAATGTTTTCCTAATTTTTGCTTTGTATTTATTTATTCTATCAGTAACAGATTTAAATTTTCTATAAGATAAATCTTCTGTTTGTACTTTTCTATTAAGATTAGAAATCTTTTCTTCAAAAGCAACTAGAGCATCTAAATTTTGCTGAATTTTAAAAGCATTATCTTCTCCACATGCTGCAATAAACTTATCAAAAAAAGCTGTATTAGCATAAACAGTACTATCAAATAGTATTCCAAAATTAGATACATAACCAATCTGCTTTACTAAATTACAAACTAAAGGATAATATGATGGGCTATCTGTAGGAAGAGTTATATCATAATATTTTACAACATCTCTTTTTTCATCAGTCAAAAATGAGGAAATTAATTGTACAGAACCTTCATTTAGAGCAGCACCATAAGCCTTATTTCCAACAAAAGTACATAATCCAAGCTTTTTTAAATTTCCCTTAGCATCCTTTACTTCTTGAAGATGATGAATAGACTCATGAACAGCAAGCTTTTTTATTTTTTCAAAAGTAAGACCTTTTCTAAAATAAATTGATGAATTTTTATAAAAATAACAAGCATCTGCTTCACCTTGAGGAAGTTCTGCAATATACATTGGAAGTCTTGAAATACTCATAAATATACTATTGTAATTAAGCTTTAGTTCAGGCATCTTTGAACATAAAAGCCTAGCAACATAAGTTGCAATCTCATTAGTATTTAAGGTACTTATAGGACAAATAACTTTAATACCATTTTTCTCAAGTTCTGAATTTATTGTATCCATATATACTTCTCCTTAGTTTAACTAGTAAGTATTATACACCATATAAAGGAAAAAAACGTTACAAAAATATTAAAAAAATATTACATTTATGTAACAAAAAGGAAAATAAATAAAAAATATATAAAAATTAAATTAAAATTGAAAAAATCAACCAAAAAGGAACGTCCCCAATGGTTGATTTTTATTATATTTATGTAGTATAATATTACCATAAGATTTACGGAAATATGGGAAGGAAGGATTTTATGTATAATTTTAAAGAAATAGAACCTAAATGGCAAAAATATTGGGATGAGCATGATACTTTTAAAACTGATGTATGGGATTTTTCAAAGCCAAAGTATTATGCACTAGATATGTTTCCATATCCTTCTGGACAAGGACTTCATGTAGGACATCCAGAAGGTTATACTGCTACGGACATAATATGTAGAATGAAAAGAATGCAAGGATATAATGTACTTCATCCAATGGGATGGGATGCTTTTGGCTTACCTGCAGAACAGTATGCAATAAAAACAGGAAATCACCCAGAAGGTTTTACTAAGAATAATATTGAGACTTTTAAAAGGCAATTGAAAATGTTAGGATTTTCTTTTGATTGGAGTAAAGAAATTTCTACTTGTGATCCTTCATATTATAAATGGACTCAGTGGATTTTTAAGAATTTATATTTAGATGGTTTAGCAGAATTAGTTGATATGCCTGTTAACTGGTGTGAAGAGTTAGGTACGGTTCTTTCTAATGATGAAGTTATCAATGGAAAGAGTGAAAGAGGTGGATATCCAGTTGTTAGAAAGAATATGAAACAATGGGTTATGGATATACAAAAGTATGCTGATGTTTTATTAGATGGATTAGATAATTTAGATTGGCCTGAGTCTACTAAAGAAATTCAAAGAAACTGGATTGGTAAATCTGTTGGTGCTGAAGTTATATTTAAGGTTGCAAATTCAGATGAGGAATTTACTGTATTTACAACAAGGCCAGATACTTTATTTGGTGCAAGCTATTGTGTTTTATCTCCTGAGCATGAATTAGTAGATAAAATTACAACTGATGAGATGAAATTGAAAGTTAAAGAATATAAAGAAAAGGCAGCATCTAAATCAGACTTGGAAAGAACAGAATTAAATAAAGAAAAAACAGGTGTTTTTACTGGAAGTTATGCTATAAATCCAGTAAATAATGAAAAGATTCCTATATGGATTTCTGATTATGTACTTATAACATATGGAACAGGTGCAATTATGGCTGTTCCTGCACATGATGAAAGAGATTATGAGTTTGCAAAAAAGTTCGGTCTAAAGATTATTCCTGTTTTAGATGGTGGAGATATAGAAAAAGAAGCTTTTGTAGGTGATGGAAAGCATATTAATTCTGATTTCTTAAATGGCTTGGATAAAAAAGATGCTATTGATAAAATAACTAAATGGTTAGAAGAAAATAAAATAGGACAAAAGAAAGTAAATTACAAAATGCGTGAATGGATATTTGCTAGACAACGTTATTGGGGAGAACCTATACCAATTGTCTATACAGAAGATGGAAAAATCCATGTGCTTGCTGATGAAGATTTACCTTTAGTATTACCAGAACTAGAGGATTATAAACCATCAAAAGATGGCGCATCGCCACTAGATAAAGCTACAGAATGGGTAAATATAACTTATGATGGTAAAAAAGCTAAAAGAGAGACAAGTACAATGCCAGGTTCAGCAGGTTCAAGTTGGTATTTCTTAAGATATATAGATCCTCATAATGATAAAGAAATAGCAGATAAAGAACTTCTAAAACATTGGATGCCAGTTGACCTTTATATGGGAGGTCCAGAACATGCTGTAGGTCACTTACTTTATTCAAGATTTTGGAATAACTACTTATATAATAAGGGAATTGTACCAGTAAAAGAACCATTTGCAAAATTACGTCATCAAGGAATGATATTAGGAACTAATGGAGAGAAAATGAGTAAATCAAAGGGCAATGTTATAAATCCTGATGATATGGTAAAAGAATATGGCGCAGATAGCTTAAGAATATATGAAATGTTTATGGGCCCTATATCAAGTAGTAAACCATGGGATCCAAATGGTATAGACGGTTCTAAAAAGTTCTTAGACAGAGTGTGGAGATTATACACAGATAGTGGCAAAATTGTGGATAATGATAATGAAAAACTTGATAGAGTTTATAATTATACTGTAATGAAAGTAACAAAAGATTATGAGAATATGGATTTTAATACAGCAATATCACAAATGATGATATTTGTTAATTCTGTAATGAAAGAGAATATATTTCCTAGAAAATATGCTGAAGGATTTTTAAAATTATTAAATCCAGTAGCTCCTCATATAACTGAAGAGTTATGGAATGTGTTAGGAAATAGTGAAAGTATAGCTTATGAAAATTGGCCTGAGTATGATGAAAGTAAAATAGAAGAAGATACTTTTGAATTACCTATACAATTTAATGGAAAATTGAAAGCTACAATAAAGATTAAAAAAGATTTAAGCAAAGAAGAAGTAGAAAAAATTGTACATGATAATGAAAAAATAAAAATGTTATTACAAGGGAAAAATATTATAAAAGAAATATATGTTCCAAATAAAATTTACAATTTAGTTATAAAATAATTAACAGATAATTAACATAAGCTTACAAATGCTTATTATAACAATAGTTAACAAATACTTATTAAATTAAATAAAGGGAAGAAATTTAAAGATGGAAGATAATATTAATATTAAAAAAGTAAAGAAAAAGAAAGTAAGTACAGATAAAGAGCAAAATAAAAAATTAACAAGTATAGCATTTAATATATTAGCAATATTTTGTATAGCAATATTTTGCTTTGCCATAACACCTAAAAGTTTTCAAAATGATACTTTTTATACAATAGCAGTAGGTCAAGGTATTAGAGAATATGGTATAGATGGTCAAGATCATTTTTCTATGCATGATTTACCATATACATATCCACATTGGCTATATGATGTTATAATGTCTTTAATATATGACTTTTTAGGTGGTTTTACAGGACTATACATTTCAACTGTAATATTATCAATTATATTAGGACTTTTGCTATATTTTACTTTAAAGAAAATAACAAAAAATCAATTAGTGTCATTTGCAATAGCACTTGGACAAATGTATATAATGAAAGACTATGTAGCAGCAAGAGCACAGCTTGTTACATTTATATTATTTGTACTTACAATACTTTTTATAGAGAAATTTTTAGAAAGTGGAAAAAAGCGATATGCATTAGGATTAATTATAATACCAATATTGATAGCAAATTTACACTCAGCAGTTTTTCCATTCTACTTTGTGCTATACCTACCATATATAGGAGAATACCTAGTAAAACTATTAATAGATGCACATTTACCACATAGGATATACTCAAAATATTTAGATATATCTATAAAACGAGCAAATAAAAAGCTTAAAAAAGTATCTAAAGATGTAGCATCTTCATATCAAAAAAAGATTATAGATTTAAATAAAAAAGTAGAAGAAGAGCAAGTAAGGTTTGAAGCGGCTAAAGCTAAAATGGTAGAAAAAAGAAAAAGGCCATATAAATTAGAAATTGAAAAGTTAGATAGAGTTAAATGGCTTATAATTATAATGATAATATGCATTTTTACTGGACTATTAACTCCAATAAAAGATATGCCATATACTTATACACTTAAGATTATGCAAGGAAATACAACAAGTAGCATAAGTGAGCACTTACCACTTACATTAATACAAAGTAAATCAACTTTATTTTGCTTAACACTTACTATTGCATTGTTAATATTTACAAATGTGAAGATAAAGTTAAGAGACTTATTCTTCTTAGGAGGATTAACATTTTTAGCATTAACAAGTAGAAGGCAAGTATCAATGCTTATACTTTTTGGAGGAATTGTGCTTGCTAAAATATTAGTTGATTTAATAAATAAATATGATAAGAGAGGAACAGAGCAAGTTATAGATTTTATGACTACAGCTGTGGGTGAAGTATTAACAATATTATTTGCATTTTCAATTAGTTATTATGTGTATTCACCAAGTATAGGAGCATCATATATAATAGAGTCATCTTATCCTGTAGAAGCATCAAAATGGATAAAAGAAAATTTAGATTACAAAAATATAAAATTGTTTAATGACTATAACTATGGAAGCTATCTTTTATTTGAAGATATACCAGTATTTATAGATTCAAGATGTGACTTATATACACCAGAATTTAATGGTGAAAAAGGAGATGATGGTAAATATGATGGACAAGATATCTTTTCAGACTATATGAATATATCAGGAATAGGAACATATTATGAAACCAAGTTTGAAGAATATGATATTACACATGTAATGACAAAAACAAATTCTAAATTAAATATGTTAATTTCAAGAGATGATAATTACAAAGAATTATATAAAGATGATAACTTTATTATTTATGAAAGAGAAAATGCTAATGGATGAGAAATTATATAAAGTAACAGAAAATGAAATAAATCAAAGGCTTGATATTTATATAGCAAGCCTTAATTTAGACATATCTAGAAGTAATGCACAAAAAAAAATAAAACAGCAGGAGATTTTAGTAAATGGAATGCAAGTAAAAGATTCGTATAAAATAAAAAATGGTGATATTATAAAAATTATAATAAAAAATCCTGTAGAATCAAAATTAATGCCTCAAAAATTACCAATAGATATTGTTTATGAAGATAATGATATCTTAGTTATAAATAAATCAAAAGGGATGGTAGTGCATCCACGGTGCTGGAAATAAAGAGGGTACTTTAGTTAATGCAATATTAAGTCACTGCAAAGGAAGTCTATCAGGTATAGGAGGAGAAATTAGACCAGGAATTGTGCATAGGCTAGATAAAGATACCTCTGGTTTAATGATAGTAGCGAAAACAAATAAAGCACATATTAATTTAAGTAACCAGATAAAGGAAAGAAAAGTAGTAAAAATATATACAGCATTAATAAGAGGAATACTTAAAGAGGATCAAGCAACTATTGATATGCCAATAGGAAGAAGCTTAAATGATAGGAAGAAAATGGCTGTAAGAAAAGATGGAAAAAAAGCTATTACACATATAAAAGTGGAGAAAAGGTATGATAAATATACACTAATAAAAGTAAAGATAGATACAGGTAGAACTCATCAAATAAGAGTACATATGGCACAGATTGGCTATCCAATAGTAGGTGATGAAATATATTCAAATGGAAAAAATGAGTTTGGAATACATGGGCAAATGTTACATAGTACAATTTTAGAATTTATGCATCCAATTACAGGGGAAAAAATGCATTTTGAATCAGAACTGCCAAAATATTTTAGAGATATAATAGATAAATTAGATAAGCAAATAAAACAAAATTAAGGGGAGAGAAAATGGAAGAAAGATTGCAAAAATTCCTTGCAGAAATGGGGATTGCTTCAAGAAGAAAATCTGAAGAACTTATTAGACTTGGGAAAATAAAAGTGAATGGCAAAGTTGTTACAGAATTAGGAACTAAAGTTAGAGTTGGCTTAGATAAAATAGAATATAACGGAAAAATATTAGAAAAAAAAGAGGAAAAAGTATATATTTTATTAAACAAACCAATAGGATATGTAACAACTGTAAAAGATCAGTTTAATAGAAATACAGTAATAGATTTATTAAAAGGAATAAATGTAAGATTGGTACCAGTAGGAAGGCTAGATATGTATACATCAGGAGCTCTTTTACTTAGTAATGATGGAGATTTTATTAATAAAGTAACTCATCCTAAAAATGAAATAGAGAAAACATATAATGCTACAGTTGTTGGAAAAGTTACTGAGCAAGATATTGAAATGCTAAAAAATGGTGTTGAAATATGTGAGAATGATAAAATATATAAAACAAAAAAAGCTAAAGTAAAAATATTAAAAATAGATAATGAAAAAAACTTATCAAGAATACAAATTGTTATACATGAAGGAAAAAATAGACAAGTAAGAAAAATGTGTGAAGCAATTAATAAAAAAGTATTAGCACTTCATAGAAGTAAAATAGGAGAAATAGATGTAAAAGATCTTCAATTAGGTAAATGGAGATATTTAACTAAAAATGAAATATTAAGTTTAACAAAAGAATAAAAATATATAAGAGGAACTAAAGAGAATATGATTAATAATAATATATATCAAAAGTATAACCCAGAAGGTTGGAATGAAAATAAAAAATTGTATACTTTAGATGAATTGAACTTAGCTAAAGAAAAAGGCTTGGTTTTAGAAGGTTTTGTAAAAAAACAGGAAAATGGTAATACTTATATAGATTTAGGAAATGATAGGATTGGAATAATACCAAAAAATAAATTGGGTATATATTTAAATAATAATCATTTTGTACAGTTTAAAATTGAAGATGTGAAAAATAATGTTTATATGCTATCAAGAAAATCTGCTCAAGAAGAGAGCTTAAATTGGGCTATAAATGAATTGAAAAAGGGAGAGATTATAAATGGTATTGTAAAAAATATTAAGCCATATGGTGCATTTATAGATATAGGTAGTGGCGCTGTTGGTCTTTTGCACATAGAAGATATTTCAGTTGCTAGAATGAAGTCTCCTGCAGAAAGATTGGATATTGGACAAAGAATTCCTGTAATTGTAAAAGAAATAAATAAGGAAGAAAAGAAAATAGATGTAAGCTATAAAGAGATATTAGGAACATGGGAAGAGAATATAAAGGATATAAAAGTTGGAGAAGTTTTAGATGGAATTATAAAAGAAGTTACAAAAGATAGAAAAGGAATTTTTGTAGAACTTAAACCTAATCTAGTAGGTTTAAGTGAATACAAAAGTGGGCTAATATATGGACAAAAAGTAAAAGTTTTTGTTAAGAAAATATTACCAGATAAAAAGAAAATAAAATTGATAATAAAGTAAAAATGTAAATAAATAAAATTATACTAAACTTGTATTAAATTACATAATATGTTATAATATAATTATTGAGTTAGCCTAAAAAGGCTAAAAACTTTCAAAAAAATTTTTATGGAGGTTATATAAATTATGATGGTAGCAGATAAAGATATTAAAACAAAAGTATCACCTTTTGCAATGCGAGATTCTGAAATCAAAGTCTTTGATGGAAAAGATGGTTATGTATCTATGAATCAAATTATACAGAAGATTAATGTGGGACATTTAAGTGAAATACATTTTCAAATACTAGAGTTAATTAATAAGTTTGAGTTTTTAACATCAAGACAATTATTTCAATTATTAGAATTACAAAAAGCTGATATCGCATCTCAAGATAAATTAAATAATAAATTGGAACAATTAATTAAATGCAAAATCTTAACAAGATATTATTTCATGGCAACAGAAGGAAGCGGTATTTATAGAGTATATTGCATGGAAAAAATGGGTAAATATCTACTAAATTCTAGAGAGATAGAAACAAAATGGCAACCTACTGATAATGCTAAATCTGTTGAGATGATAAAGAAAAAATTATCAGGAAATCAAATTGTTATAGCGTATTTAAGAAAATCTAAATATATAGAAAGCTATACACTAAAGCCACCAATTGTTGATAAAATAACAGGGAAAACTTTTAAACCAATAGCAAATATTAAGTTTAATTTAGATGGTAAAAAAATAGATTTTGTATATGAAGTTATTAGAAGAAATAAAGAATGGAAAGAACAACTAATTGAAAGAATGAAACAGTGGCAAGATTTTTACAAAAATTTTGAACCAGGCGATTCAGGTTTTTATAACATACCACAGCTAATATTTGTGTGTGAAGATGAAAAAAATATGGCAGAGGTGTTTAAAGAGTTAGTTATAAATAATCTTTTTATAGATAAAATTAAATTCTATTTTACAACTGATTTAGAACAAAATAATGATAAACTAGATAAGAGTTTATATGAATTCGTTGAAGAGAATGGAAAGTATAAAAAGAAAAATATAGAAGCAAAAATATTAGGATAACTAAATTTTAGTTATCCTTTTTATTTTTTCTAAATGTATATGTTATTGCATCATCATTATCTAGTAAAAAGTTTGTGTTTGACGTATCTAATTTTATTGGGTCATTATCTAATTCATCATCTGAAAAGTGATTTAGTCTGAAATTATTCTTTTTATTCTTCTGAGTTTCACCTTCTGAAATACCACTTGTGAATTTAGCAAAGTTATATGTTTTAATAGGTTGTTTTTCTTTATATTTAGATGCTAAGAAATCTAATTTAGCAGTACCATTAATATATTTACCTTTTATATCTCTAAGCTTATACATACAATTTTTAAACTTAAGTGACTGTACTTTACCAGGTGCATATTTTGGTTTATATTTATATTTTATGTCTGAATATTTTGGATCATATTCACCTTTTGCAGTATCATAATTATTTTTGAAATCCCATTCTTTCTTCTCTCCAAGTTCCTTAGACCACCAATCATTGTCTTCTGGTGAGTTATTACCAAATACTATTTTATTAGAACAGTTTGAAATTATAATATTGCCCAACTTATCTCCGTGTTTTTTTAACTGGTCTAAGCTTTGTGCAGATACTACACTAGCTATCCTATATTTTCTATAAATAGTAAATATAGGTTCTGTTGCTTGACATATGAAGTCTGGAAATTCATCTATATATAAGAAATGTGGAATGCGTGAATTTTCATTTCCAGGTCTTCTTAATACTGAATATTGCATTAATAGTAAGAAGAATAGTCCAAATGCTTTGTGAGCAGATTCTCCTAAGTCACCACGTCTAGTACATACTAGAGTAACACCACCATTTGCAAGTATTTCATCATAATTAATATTATTAGAACGATTACATAGTATATTTCTAACACCAGGATAACGAAGTAATGTATCTAATTGTGCAAGTGGTATAGAGACGTTCTTTTCCATTTCTTCTCTATTAGGACTATCTTTGTAGAAATTTTTCTTAAAGTAACTTATTTGCATGTTATATTCTTCTGCAAGTTCTGGGTCACTTTCTAGTATTTTGCACATTTTTTCTACTAAGTCAAAATTACTTAATAATTTAAACATATCTTCTATATTAGGTAATTTTCCTTCATTCATTCTAGGATAGATTAATTTTAAAAGAATTGTTAGATTTTCGAGTATTTGACTTGTTAAGTTTTCTCTATATGCTAATTCCATTTCTGGATTCTTATCTGTATATAGTCCTTTTAAAACTGTAGATATTACAATTGCAGTTTGAGTTGGGTCATCAAATACAAATGGATTTAGACCAATAGATGTAGGTGAGTCTGGGTCTATTAGATTAACTGGAATACCAAAGTTATCTGCAACTCCCTTGACTTTTGAAATTGTTTCATAATCTGGTGCCATATATGTAATACCTAAATCACGATATATTATATTTGAACCTGTATCTGAGTATATCATCTTTTTCATATATGCTTTATATAAGTTTAGTCTTGATTCAACAGGTTTTAACATATTTAGCCTAAAATGTGAATTTATATAATCATTATCATATGGTGCATTTAATGTAGCAAGTCCTGTTCTTAATGCGGCAAAGGCTAAAGATTTTGCATTTTCTTTAAAGAAGTATTTTTTATCTATATCTTGTGCAACCCATGGTTCAAAGATTAGTGATGTTTTTCCAGAACCTGATATACCTACAACTAATGTTGATTCAAATCTTTTAGATTCTGGTATTTTTACTGCATTACCATGGTCTTTATCAGTTCCAAGTAATATCTCATTTGTAAATTGCCCCCAACCAACTGATTTATCTGATAAATCTATACCACCATAATCAAATATAGAGTCAACTATATCTTTTGTATCACTAACCATTGTATATAGTTTTCTAAATAAGAAGCTAATTGTTACTAGTGGAAGATAAATAGCAATTGCTGATAATGCTGGTTTTATTAAATAAGAAAAGTTGCTTGCTATTTCTGGATAACCTGGAAGTGATAGTAGTCCTAACCATGCTGCTGAGTTTATCCATTCTGTTAGCATTACTATAAATATTATATATAGTGATATACAGTAAGCATAAAACCATTTTAATTTATCATCATCACTTTTTATAAATTTGGAAGAACCAGAGAACAAAAATGCAAATATAGGACAAAGTAGTGCTATAGCATATGTTATTGGTCCCCAATATGTAGATGCAACACCAGTAAATACAATTAGTAAAAATTCTGTTAGCCTATCTACTAAAATAAAAATGGTGAGTAAAGATAGTATATATGTAAAAAATGTGTTTCTATCTGTTTTTAACCATTTTAAAAATTTATCTAAAATTTTCATATTTTATCCCTTTCAAATAGTACTAATATACATATATATATTATCCTACAAAATGAAGAAAAATACAAGGCTTTTGGGGAATTTTTTTCAAAAACAAAACATATAAATTACATAGCAAAATGTATACAAAAAATATCTAAGAAAGGTAAAGTATGAAAATAAATAAAGTAAAAAAGGAAACTTTTTTTCAAAGTATATTAGCACTTATGCTATCTCAAGTTTTTGTAAAGATTCTTGGTCTTTTTAATAAGCTATACTTAACTAATAAAGATGATTTTGGAGATGAGGGTAATGCTATTACTAGTGCTAGTTTTCAAGTTTATTCATTACTTCTTAGTATTACTTCAATAGGTGTTCCAGGTGCTATTTCAAAATTGGTTGCTGAAAGATCTTCTGTTGGTGACCACAAGGGTGCATATAAAATTTTTAAAATTTCTTTAGCTCTTTTTTCTATAATAGGTATTTTAGGAAGTTATTTTTTATTTTATTTTTCTAAAATGATAGCTAATAATATTCTTGGGATGCCAGAAATTGAATTGTCACTTATTGCTTTATCACCTTCTATCTTTTTAGTATCAGCTATTTCTGTTTATAAAGGTTATTTTAATGGAAGAGAGAGGTTAAGTATTGCAGCTAAGGCACAGACTTATGACCAATTAACTAAAACTTTTTTTACTATATTTTTTATTGAAATTGCAATTATTTTAAGTAAAGTTACAGGAATATCAGCAATTGCAGCTTGTGCTAACTTAGCAACTACTGCTGCTAATGTTATAGAGTTTGGATATTTATATTTATCATATATTAAAGAATTGCCAAATATAAAGTATGAAATTCTTACTAGTATTAATTATAGAGAAGTAAGGATAATAAGGACAATAAAAGAAATTCTTTTTACAGCAATACCAATGTCATTATCTCCTCTTATAGGCACAATTGGTAAAAATATTGATTCTAAAACTATAATTACTGGATTACAACATACTATGAATTATGAAAATGCAAAGATTCAATATGGAATTTTAAATGGAAAAATTGATACATTAATTAATTTTCCTTTATCTTTTAGTGGAACTTTATCTACTGCTCTTATACCAAGTATTGCAGCTGCAAAAGCTAAAGGAAAAATGTCAGATGTTGAAAATAGGATTAATCTTTCTTTATTAATAGGACTTCTTATTGCTTTTCCTACTGTAGCTATTTTTGCATTTCAGGCAGATAATATATTAAAATTATTATTTCCTAATGCATCGAGTGGTTCTACTATTCTTATGATAAGTTCTTTTTCTATAATTTTTATTGCAATTGAACAGACTATAAGAGGTGTTTTAATTGGTATTGGCGATAATAAAATTCCACTAATTTCTATTACTTTGGCTGTAGGTATAAAATATATATTGAATAAAATTTTAATACCTCTAAGTGGATTTTGGGGTGGGATAAATGGAGCTGCTATTTCTAATTTAATTTCACATATTGTTGTTACATTATTTTGCTATATTTGCTTAAAAAAGGAAATTAATATTAAAATTAGAAAGATTAATATATTAAAAGCAATTGCTTCTACTACTATTTTTATAATAATTTCAAAAGTTATATTTAATTTTTTGCAATTATATATAAATTCAAAAATAAGTTTAATATTAAGTTTAATAATTGGTATTTTATTTTACTTATTTTCAATAATTAATTTTAAAATATTAGATATAAAACAGCTAAAAGTAGTGTCTTTTAGGCAAAAGAAGAAAGAAAATGGAAAAAACATTACTATATGAAAATTCGCAAAATGCCTATAAATCAAGCTTTTAAGATACCAATTAGCCTTCAAGCTTACAGCCCCAAAGATTACAAAGAAAAAAGTTTCTAAAATTAGAAGGATTTTGTCATTCTTTGAAGAATAATAGTAATAGTAGATTCAGAATTAGTCTACATATTCGTTCTTAAATAGGAGGTAATTAAAATGAACAAATCTGATTTAATTGCAGCTATAGCTGCTAAGACAGGAGACACAAAAAAGAATGCTGAAGCTTCTTTAGATGCATTTATTGATGTAATTACAGAAAGCTTAGTTAAAGGAGACAAAGTACAATTAGTAGGCTTTGGATCTTTCGAAGTAAGAAAAAGAGCAGCTAGAAAAGGAAGAAATCCACAAACTAAAGAAGAAATAAAAATTCCAGCTAGCAAAGCTCCAGTTTTCAAAGCAGGAAAAGCTTTAAAAGATTTAGTAAATAAAAAATAATTTATATATATAAATTATTAAACATATAAAGATGGATGAATAGTCCATCTTTTAAAATTTAATAAAAATCACTTGACAAATGTGCTTATATAGTATTATAATAAATATTGTTCTAAGAAAGAATATGCAGATATGGCGGAACTGGTAGACGCACAGGACTTAAAATCCTGCGGACTAATAATCCGTCCCGGTTCGATTCCGGGTATCTGCACCATTAGATAGTAAAATAATGAAACTTTATTAGGTTTCATTATTTTTTATAGAAATAATCTTCCGGCTTGCCGGTAGTAACGAAGGCTTTAGCTATGTAGTAGACAAAACTCCCTTCAAGATATA
>CALXQA010000016.1 GCA_944390335.1 uncultured Clostridia bacterium | reverse complement strand
CTTAGATGTACTTTGGAAAAAAGTATAATGAAAATTATATAAAAATTTTCGAAAATTTTAAAATCAATTTCCATTAAAAAGGGAATTGATTTTTTTTCTATCTATTGATATAATATCTATGTTTGACCAGTAATTATGGTTCTTAAGAATAGTAATTAAGAGTATTAAATAAAAGATTTGGTCAATAATATAAATGACAAAATAAATAAAAAAGGAGGAAATATTATGGTTTCAAAAAGAAAAATAGTATTAGTTGGCACAGGTTTTGTGGGAATGAGTATGGCATATGCATTAGAAAATCAAGGTGGCATAAATGAATTAGTTTTAATAGATGTTTTAAAAGAAAAAGCAGAAGGAGAAGCAATGGATTTAGCACATGGACTTTCTTGTGCTCCAAGTAGAATAGACATTAAAGCAGGAGACTATAATGAATGTAAAGATGCAGATATTGTAGTTATAACTGCGGGACTTGCTCAAAAGCCAGGTCAGACAAGACTAGAACTTGCTAAAACAAATGCAGGAATTATGAAACAAGTAACACAAAGTGTAGTTGAATCTGGATTTAAAGGTATATTTGTAATAGCTACAAACCCAGTTGATTTAATGACATATGTAGTACAAAAAGTATCCAATTTCCCTAAAGAAAAAGTAATTGGTTCTGGAACAGTATTAGACACATCAAGATTAAGGTATTTGATAGGAGATAGATTAAAAATATCACCCAAAAATGTACATGCATATATAATGGGTGAACATGGAGATTCTTCTTTTGTAGCATGGTCTCATAGCTATATTGGTTGTAAGCCTTTAATTGATATTCTAAAGGAAAGAGGAAAAAGTGAAAAAATATTAGATGAAATTTATACAGAAGTTCAACAAGCAGCATATGAGATAATAAATAGAAAAAAAGCAACATATTATGGAATAGGACTTGGTCTAGCAAAACTAGTAAAAACTATTTTGAATAATGAGCATGAAATATTGACTGTATCTACTTATATAAATAACAACTATAATCATTCAGGAATATATATTGGTGTTCCAGCTATAATTAGTAATAAAGGTGTAGAAGATATTTTAAATATAGAATTAAGTAATGAAGAACAATCAAAATTTGATAAAAGTTTTGAAGTATTAGATAATATGAGAAAAGATATAGATAAAGAATTAGAAAAATAATATAGTCTCATAAACAATCAGGTGGTATTTGACAATGAAAAATATTAAGTATAAAATTGAAAAAAGTAAAATTAGGAGGTAATAATATGTCTTTAGTAACAACAAAAGAAATGTTTAAAAAATCAATTGATAAAAAATTTGCAATAGGAGCTTTTAATATTAATAATATGGAATTTGTACAAGCAATAACAGATGCAGCAGCAGAGGAAAATTCACCAGTAATACTGCAGACTTCTTCTAGTGCAATTAAATATGCCAGAATTCCTTATTTAAAGAAAATGGTAGAAGCATCATTAGAAGAACATGATATACCACTCGCACTTCATTTAGACCATGGGCCTGACTTTGAAACATGTAAAATGTGTATTGATAATGGATATACATCAGTAATGATAGATGGTTCTAAATATGATTTTGAAAAAAATATAGAACTTACAAAAAAAGTTGTAGACTATGCACATGAAAGAGGAGTTGTAGTAGAAGCTGAACTTGGAAAATTAGCAGGTATAGAAGATGAGGTTAACGTAGCTGAAAATGATGCAATGTATACAGATCCAGACCAAGCAGTAGAATTTGTAGAAAAAACAGGTTGTGATTCACTTGCGATTGCAATTGGTACAAGTCATGGAGCATATAAATTTAAAGGAGAGCCAAAACTTCGTTTTGATATTTTGGAAAAGGTAAAAGAGTTAATGCCACAAGTGCCAATAGTATTGCATGGAGCATCTACTGTTATACAAGAATATGTAGAATTGTGTAATAAATATGGTGGAAACATGCCAGGAGCAAAAGGTGTACCAGATGAAATGTTACATGAAGCAAGTCAAAGAGGGGTATCTAAAATAAATGTAGATACAGATTTAAGACTAGCTATGACAGCAGCTATAAGAAAAACTTTTACAGAAAAACCAGAAGAATTTGACCCTAGAAAATATTTAGGTCCTGGAAGAGATTTTATTAAAGAAACAGTAAAACATAAAATAAAATATGTATTTGGCTCAAGTAATATGGCATAACTAATAAAAATTCGTTAATTAGGATATTAACTATTAACGAATTTTTGTTTTTCAAAATTTGACAAAAATTGATTTTATGAATAATAATTAAAAAATAACAAATAATAATAGAGATTTCACAAAGTTATGAAGGAGGAAATATGTTAAAAAAATTAACAATTATCAGTGCAATTCTTGTTATATTTGGATTATGCACTTATAGCGTATTTGCTACTTCAGATATGTCAAACTTTGCTAGAGATGCTGCAGGAAATGTAGCAGGTGGCATTGAAAATGCAATGGATACAGTAGGAAATGCTGTAGAAACTACATGGGATGGAGCAAAAAATGTAGCAGGAGGAGCTGCAAATGTAGTAGAAAATGTAGTAGGAGGAACAACAAATGCTGTAAAAAATACAATGGATACATCATCAAATACTGTAAATTCAAACGATGCAGCATCATCTAATTATACTTTCTTGGGTATGAGTTTAGATGTTTGGATGTGGATTATCTTAATTGCAATAGTAGTTATAGCTATAATCTTAATCTGTAAATATATGAAGGAGCATAATGACGAGCACTAAAGAGTAAAAATAAAATTATGAGTAGAGTGGCATAAGAGAATTATGTCACTTTTTGTATATGAAAATAATAAAAAGATATAAAAGTGCAGAAAAGGTTAAATTATGTTATATGATTTTTTAATAAATAAAAAAATAAATAAATAAAAAAATATATATATATATTTATTTATATTATATGGAAATAATTGTAAAATAAGATATATAAAGTATTTTATTAGTTTTATCAAAAATTTTAGTTCAAGAAATTTAAATCTAAAAAATTATCAAAGATTAAAAAATAAAAGATAATAAATTAAAAATATAATATACGAAAAATCGTATAAAATAATAAAAATATATTTATTTATTCTATTGTAACTAAATATTACATTTGATATAATAGCCTCATAAGGAGGCTATTTATTATGTGTGAATGTATTGATAAAAAATTAAAAAAAGAGACAAAAGAAATCTTAGAACAGTATAAAGTAGATAAAGAAAATCTGATACCTATACTTAATGATATACAAGAAAAATATGGATATATTCCAAAAATATCTCAATTAGAAATATCAGAGTATTTAAATATACCAATGGCAGAAATTTTTGGAGTAATAACTTTTTATTCAAGATTTACTTTAGAGCCAAAAGGTAAATATAATATATCTGTATGCTTAGGAACAGCATGTTTTGTAAAAGGTTCACAAGCAATTCTGGATAGATTAAAAGATAGATTAAAACTAGAAGAAGGAAAAACAAGTATTGACGGTAAATTTTCTATAGACACAACTAGATGTGTAGGTGCATGTGGTATAGCTCCAGTTTTTACAGTAAATAATGAAGTTTATGGTCATGCAACTGTAAAAAAATTAGATGAAATAATCGATGAATTAGAAAAGAAGGAATAATAAAATAGATAAGAGATAATATAAATAGACTATAATAATAGGAGGGCTATATATATGATTAGTTTAGACAAACTAAATAAAATAAGAGAAGAAAAGAAAAAAGAACTAGAATTAAGAAAAAATATAAATACACCTACTAAAGAAAAACATATATTAGTATGTGAAGGAACAGGATGTACATCTTCAAAATCACCACAAATACTTGAAAACTTTAAAAATATAATAAAAGAAAAAAATCTTCAAAATGTAAGAGTTATAAAAACAGGATGTTTTGGATTATGTGCAAAAGGGCCAATTGTAATTATAAGACCTGAAGATACATTCTATGCAATGGTAAAACCAGAAGATTGTAAAGAGATTATAGAATCACACATAATGAAAGGAATAGTTGTAGAAAGACTGCTATGTAAAGATATAGATGGAACAAAAGTACAAAAACTAGATGACCTTACATTTTATAAAAAGCAAAAAAGGATAGCACTTAAAAATTGTGGAATGATTAATCCAGAAGATATAGAAGAATATATAGCTTTTGATGGATATAGAGCCTTAGCAAGAGTACTTTTAGAAATGTCACAAGATGAAATAATAAATATTATAACAAAATCGGGATTAAGAGGTAGAGGAGGAGCAGGCTTTCCAACAGGAAAAAAATGGAGTTTAACTAAAGAGGCAAAAGGTGATGAAAAATATGTAGTATGTAATGCAGATGAAGGAGATCCAGGAGCATTTATGGATAGAAGCATACTAGAAGGAGATCCACAAAGCATTTTAGAAGCAATGGAAATTGCAGGATATGCAATAGGTGCTAAAAAAGGATTTATATATGTAAGAGCAGAATACCCAATAGCAGTACAAAGACTTAAAATCGCAATAAAACAAGCAAAAGAATATGGACTTTTAGGTGAAAATATATTAGGAACAAAATTCTCCTTTGATATAGAAATAAGACTAGGAGCAGGAGCATTTGTATGTGGAGAAGAAACTGCACTTTTAGAGTCAATAGAAGGAAAAAGAGGTCAGCCAAGAGTAAAACCGCCATACCCAGCACAATGTGGTTTATGGGGCAAACCAACTTTAATAAATAATGTAGAAACATATGCAAATATAACACAAATAATATTAAAAGGTGCAGAATGGTTTTCATCAATTGGAACAGAAAATTCAAAGGGCACAAAAGTATTTGCACTAGGTGGAAATGTAAATAATGTAGGATTAGTAGAAGTACCTATGGGAACTACTTTAAGAGAAATAGTATATGATATAGGAGGAGGAATACCAAATAAAAGAGAATTCAAAGCAGCACAGACAGGAGGTCCATCAGGTGGATGTATACCTAAAGAACATTTAGACACACCAATTGATTATGAATCATTAAAAGAAATTGGTTCAATGATGGGTTCAGGTGGACTTATAGTAATGGATGATACTAAATGTATGGTATGTCTAGCAAAATTCTATTTACAATTTACTGTAAGTGAGAGTTGTGGAAAATGTACGCCATGTAGAATTGGTACAAAAAGAATGTTAGAAATATTAGAAAAGTTATGTAGTGGTGAAGGAGAGGAGTATGACATATATAAATTAGAAAAATTAGCGGTAAATATAAAAAACTCAAGTATATGCGGATTAGGTCAAAGTGCTCCAAACCCAGTTATAAGTACATTAAAATATTTTAGAGATGAATTTAGACAACATGCTATAGAAAAAGAATGTAAAGCAATGGAATGTAAAGCTTTAGCTAAAATACAAATAGATGAAGAAAAATGTAAAGGCTGTGGTTTATGTCAAAAAAGTTGTCCTGTAGGTGCAATACAAGGTGAAGGAAGAGAAAAAAGAATAATAGACCAAGACAAATGTATAAAATGCGGAACATGTATAAAAACATGTCCATTTCATGCTATTGGATAATTAGCATTTAAGGAGGATAATATGGTAAATTTAAAAATAGATGATAAAAAAGTTGTAGTACCAGAAGGAACAACAATATTAGAAGCTGCAAAGCAAGCTGGAATAGATATACCAACTTTATGTTTCTTAAAAGATATAAATGAAGTTGGAGATTGCAGAATGTGTATAGTAGAAGTAGAAGGAAGAAGAGGCTTTGCAACTTCTTGTATACAAACAGTAGAAGAAGGAATGGTAGTACATACTCATACTCAAAATGTATTAGAAGCAAGGCATGTTATATTAGACCTAATAATATCTAATCATGCAAAAGACTGCTTAACATGTACACGTTCTGGAAATTGTGAACTTCAAGATTTAGCAATAAAATTCAATGTCTTAGATAATGAATTTGTAGGTGAGAAATCAGAACATAAGATAGATGATAAATCTCCATCAATAGTAAGAGATTTTAATAAATGTATTTTGTGTAGAAGATGTGTTGCAACTTGTAAAAATGTTCAACAAATAGGAGCAATTGATTGCATAAATAGAGGATTTGATTCATGCATATCAACAACATATGACCATAGTTTAAATGATGTAGATTGTACATTTTGTGGTCAATGTATAGAATCATGTCCAACTGGAGCACTTCATGAAAAAGAAAATATAAATGATGTATGGGCAAAATTAAAAGATCCAGATGCATATGTTATAGTACAAACAGCACCATCAGTTAGAGTAGCTTTAGGCGAAGAATTTGGTATGGAAATAGGTACAAATGTAACTGGAAAAATGGTATCAGCATTAAAAAGATTAGGATTTGATAAAGTTTTTGATACAAATACTGGAGCCGACTTTACAATTATGGAAGAAGCTACAGAATTTGTAAAAAGATTAAGAAATAAGGATAATTTACCAATGACAACATCTTGTTGTCCAGCTTGGGTAAAATATGTAGAAATGTTTTATCCAGAAAATATAAAACATTTATCAAGTTGTAAATCTCCACATCAAATGTTAGGTGCAATCATAAAATCATATTTTGCTGAAAAGAATAACATAGATCCTAAAAATATATATGTAGTATCAGTAATGCCATGTATAGCTAAGAAATATGAAAGACAAAGAAAAGAAATGAATGTAGATGGAATTAATGATGTAGATATAGTTATAACTACAAGAGAACTTGCTAGAATGATAAAACAAGCAAATATAGATTTTACTATGCTAGAAGATGAAGTATTTGATAATCCAATGGGAGAAGCAACAGGTGCAGGAGCAATATTCGGAACTACAGGTGGTGTTATGGAAGCGGCATTAAGAGCAGCATATGAAATAATTACAGGTGAAAGCTTAAAAGATGTAGTATTTGAAAAAGTTAGAGGAGAAAAAGGTATAAAAAAGGCAGAAATAGACTTAGGAAAAGAAAAAATAAAGGTTGCAGTTGCACATGGACTTGGTAATGCTAAAAAGATAATGGAAGATATAAAAAATGGAAAGTCAGATTATCAATTTGTAGAAGTGATGGCATGCCCAGGAGGATGTATAATGGGTGGAGGCCAACCTATAAAAAGTTCTAAAATTAGAATGAATGTAGATGTAAGAAGAAAAAGAGCAGAAGCAATGTATTCT
Source organism: uncultured Clostridia bacterium (assembly GCA_944390335.1). Taxonomy (GTDB): domain Bacteria; phylum Bacillota; class Clostridia; order TANB77; family CAG-508; genus CAG-793. The sequence goes on along the minus strand of CALXQA010000016.1, from coordinate 13,345 downwards.
ATAGATGAAAAAAGTACAATTAGAAAATCACAGGATAATCCTGTATTAAAACAAATATATAAAGAATATATAGGTAAACCTGGAGAAGAAAAAGCACATAGATTATTACATACTCACTATGGCAAAAAGACAAAGTATCAAATATTTTAATAAAACTCTAAGTAAAATCTAGGTTATATATATAAAATAAACCTAGATTTTGCATTAAATTTTCTAAAATAGCAAAAAATATAGTAAATAGAAGGTATAAAACATGAAAATAGATGAGTTAGATATAAAAGAAAAAATAGGACAAACATTAATAATAGGGCTAGATATTTCTAAAGGTAAGAATATGTATGAGGTTATAGATAAAATTGTTAATGAATATAAAGCAGGAGGAATATGCTTATATAAAAAGAATTATGATTCATATAATGATTTAGTAAACTTAATTAATTATATAAAAGAAAAAAGTAAAAAAGAAAAAGTACCAATATTTATATCATTAGACCAAGAAGGTGGAAGAGTAAATAGAATGCCAAGTGATTTTATTAATATACCTTCAATGTATAAACTTAAATGTAGTTCAAACAATGAGAAAGATTTAATTAAAGAAGCAGGCAATATAACTGGAAAAATGCTTAGAAATTTAGGATTTAATATGGACTTTGCACCAGTATTAGATATAAAGAGATTTCCTGATAATCATTCAATTGGAGATAGAGCAATTAGTAGTAATTATGAAGAAGTGAGTAAATATGGAATAGAATATATGCAAGAATTAAAGAAAAATAACATTGTATCAGTAATAAAGCACTTTCCAGGTCATGGCTCTACAAAAAAAGATTCACATTTTAATTTAGCAAAAATAAATGTAAGCATGGAAGAATTACAAAAAGAAGACATTATACCATTTGAAAAAGCAATAAATAACGGAGCAGATGCAATTTTAATAGGACACTTGATACTTCCTAAAGAAACATTAGGACTTCCAGTAAGTTTGTCAAAAAGATTTATAACAAAATATATTAGAAAAAAATATAGATATAAAGGACTAATTATAACAGATGACCTTAGAATGAAAGCTATAAGTTTGCATTTCTTTGGAAAACGTAATCCTATAAAATTAGCATACGTTGCTGGTAATGATATGATGATTATAAAATATAAAGGAAATGAAGAAAAATATATACAAAGTTTAATAAATAAAATAGAAGAAAGCAATTTAAACATAGCAAGGCTTAATAGAAAAGTAAAAAGAATATTAAATATAAAAGAAAAATATGATGTTAACAATGAAAAAATAGATATAGATGAAAACTTTAGAAATAATATTAATAATCAAATAAGAAGAATAAAAGAAAAAAGTTCGAACTAAATACTGATAAAATTGAGATAAAGAAGTTGACAAAGATTAAATAAATATAGTATAATATATATCTGTAAACCGCCTAAGTCGGGTAACTAAATTCTAGTTGTACTAGATACCTTGAATTTATGCTTAGCGAGTATATGAACTAAAGGAGGTGCTAAAAGCCCTATGTATGCAATAATAGAAAGTTGTGGAAAGCAATACAAAGTATCAGAAGGAGATGTAGTATTCTTTGAAAAATTAGATACAGAAGAAGGAAAAAAAGTTACATTTGACAATGTAGTATTAGTATCTGATGGAAAAGATGTAAAAGTAGGAGCTCCTTATGTAAAAGGTTGTAAAGTAGAAGGAACTGTAGTTGCTCATGGAAAAGGAAAGAAGATAATAGTATACAAATACAAAGCAAAGAAAAACTACAGAAGAACACAAGGACATAGACAACCATATACTAAAGTTGAGATAAAATCAATAAAAGTAGCAGAATAATTTTTATTTATTAAAAATAAACAAAAAGGAAGGTGAGAATAAATGGCACATCATAAAGGTCAAGGTAGCACCAGTAACGGAAGAGATAGTGCTTCAAAAAGACTTGGTATAAAAAGAGCAGATGGTCAATTAGTAAATGCAGGTAACATCTTATTTAGACAAAGAGGAACAAAGATGCATCCTGGAACTAATGTAGGAATCGGAAGCGATGATACTTTATATGCTAAAGTTACAGGAATTATGAAAGTAGAAAGACTTGGAAGAGATAAAAAGAAAATCAGTGTTTATCCAAAAGTAGAAGAGAAAAAAGAGGTAAAAGCTGAAAAAAAGACAAAAACAGAAAAAGTAGCAAAAAAAGCGTAAATATATAGAAATAAGTAAGGTAAGTTATCTTACTTATTTTTTTGTAATAAAGATGTAATATAAAAAATATTGAAAAAAAGTTAGATAATTGATATATTATTTAATAGAAAAATATAAATTAAATAAAGATAAATAAAAAATAAAAGGAATGATATGGAAACAAAAGATATAGAAAAATATAAAATAAAACAAAAAGAATATCAAACAACAATTAGAAATATAGACTTAAAAATTGTAGAAAACAATATAAAAATATATAATTTATTAGAATGTTCAGATAAACAAAATAATGAAGAAATCAAAAAAATAAATAATGAAATAAAAGACTTAGAATTACAAAAAAAGCAAGAAACAGATAATATGATGCTAATATTAAAAGAAATTAAAAGTGATATCCAAGACGTATACTTTGACTTAGATAAAATAAAATGCTTTGTAAATGATAATAAAGTAAATCAAGATAATAGTATAAAAATATCAGAAATGGAATATTTAAATCAAGTATCAAAAAATAAAGATATAAATAAACAAAATACCTTTAATATAAAAACACAAAGAATAATAGACTTTGAAAACTTTTTCAAAAGTATAAATAATATATCAAATAAATATATAAAAGAAATAGAAGAAATAATATATGAAGATATAAAAGAAAAAAGATATTTAGAAGAAACAGATGAATTGGAGTATAAATCAGAAAAAATATTCAATCAGTTTATTTTAAACTTAAATACTCAAGTAGAAAAATTTAAAAAAGATGAAAACATAGTAGATGTAAGTTTTAGAGTACAAGAAATCAATAAAAATAATAAAGATATAGAATTAAAAATAAAAAAATCAGAAGAAGAAGCAAAAGAACTTAAAGAAAAACTAGACAGTCTGCAAGATATTTACTTTGTAAGTGTGTATGCTAAAAAAATAATAAAAACATTTTTAAATATGCAACTAAAAAAAGAAATTAAAAATAATGAAAATAAAGCAGATGATGAGATATATAGTTCAATAAAAAAAATAGCTAAGAAAAATAGAATTGCCAATATGATAAAAATAGATAAATGGTCAAATGAATTAATAACAAAGGTAAATAAAAGCAATATAAAAGAAAGTAAATATGAAGTAATTATCAGTATAATAAGAAAAGTGGAAAACAATTGTAATATTCAGCTAGAAAGAATATTAAATTCAATTATATTATTATGTGATAAATATATTAATTTGGAAAATGTAGAAATAGAGAATAATGCTAGAAAAAAAGTATTAGCACAAAATATGTCAGTTCTTATGGTATTAAGCAAAGGAATAGAAAATATCAAGAAAAAATATTCTAAAATTCCAATAATAGGAAGAAAAATCTCATATATATTAGAACCAAAACTTATAGATATAAAATAAATATAAAAAGCCAATGAATAGGTAATTCTCATTGGCTTCTGTCTTATACATATTTATTAAAATTTCCGTTAGTGTAATCTTTACCAGAAAAGACTTGATTTAATTTTACATTATCAATAATCTTGTTTATACAATCAATATTTTCATCTAAAATACTAATTCTAACAGAACTAGGATTAATTTCATCATAAGGAATAGAAGTTATTTTACTATTATAAATCGTAGAAACAGTTTGCATATTATCTGGTATAAATCTAAAAGTATAACCTAATCTATCTTTTAAATAAAACTTGTGATTGCTCGTACATTTAGCATCACATCTTGGATAACATTTATTAGACTTTCCAAGAATACAATATCCCATATTCATAATTGGAAGTTTTCCATAACACATAAGCTCAGTAGGAATTGGAGATAAAAGATTTAATTCTTTTAATGTACTTTTATCCAATTCAGGAGATAGTGTAACAACATCTAATCTAAGTCTTTTTAATTCACATATTGTATTAGAATTAAAGATATTTAATGTATAATTCCCTATAATTTCTAGTTTATCTAAATATTTGTCTAAAGAATATATGTTAGATATATTTGATATAACAATCCCTTTAATATTGTAAGTATCAATAAATCTATCTAAGCTATTATAAATAATATTTCTATAATTATCTTTTATTATATGTGGCATATAAATATATAAATCACTTTTGCTAGATAATAAATGAAGTATATTAGTAAATTGCTTATTATTAAAATATTTTAATGGTACATAAATTCTATCTACTTTATTTAATGTAGAATAATCAAAGTTAATATTTAATTCATTTAATAATAAGCTAACTTTTGGTATTTCATGATAACTATCTTTATTTTTACATTCTAAAGACTGTAAAGTATTAGGCACATTATCAATTTTTCTTTCAAACTTTTGAATAGCGATTCTTTCAATTTCTTCTAAACAACTTCTTCTTAATTCATTAATAGCAGATATTTTAGGAAGAAATGTATTAGAATCAAGTTCAATATTTATTTCTTTAAATTCAAACTGAGTATTATTAGTCTTATTTAATTGCTTAATAACTCTTTCTTTAGTTAAAGGATTATTAATAGCTTCTATAGGTAAAATATCAAGTGTCTTTTTTACTACTATAGACCTATAATTTTTATTATCTAAAGAAGTTACTTCAAGTGATAATTTTTTTTCTTTATTTATGACAATCTTACAACTAAGAGGAATTTTTATATGTTCTTTTTCATAATACTCTTTTACTTCTTTACTAAAAGAATTACTACTAAGCTTATATACTTTGTCACCTAAAGATATATTACCTTTCATTCTACCAATTGTTACAAAAGTATTAGGAAAAGCTATAGGAACATTTTTTCCGTTTTGCATTAATTCGGATATATGATACTTATGTGCTTCTTTTTCTAATGAAATTTGATCTTGCATACTTAAACTTTCAGTAGTTTTTAATGTAATTAATCCTTTTGATTTATTAAATGAAGATACATTTCCAATGTATAATCCCATGTTATTAGGCTTTTCTTTGTATACATAATTTAAATTTTCATCATCTTCAAAATTTCCACTAGAAAAACCGCCACGATTAAATACTTGCATAAGGCTTTTTACATCTTTATCATCTATTACATATTCTTTGCCACTTAAAGCTAAATCTATATATTTTCTATAAATTTTAGTTACTGTAGCAACATATTCAGGAGTTTTCATTCTACCTTCTATTTTAAAACATTTGACTCCAGCACTAATAAGTCTAGGGATATATTCTAAAGAGCATAAATCTCTAGGACTTAGCAAATATCCATTATCTAATAAATTTTCATTTTCATCAATAAGGGAATAAGGCAACCTACAAGGTTGTGCACATCTTCCTCTATTACCAGACCTTGCACCAATAGTACTAGAAAATAAACATTGACCAGAATATGAGATACATAAAGCACCATGCACAAAAGTTTCAATTTCTATATTAGAATTTGCACAAATATATTCTATTTCAGATAAATTTAATTCTCTAGCAAGAACTACTCTTTTAAAGCCTAACTTTTCTAAAGCAAGTACACCTTGAAGGTTATGTATTGTCATTTGAGTGCTTGCATGTACGTCCATTTTTGGCATATTAGCTAAAATATACTTAGCAAGCCCTAAATCTTGTACAATAATAGCATCAGCCCCAAGATTATATACATATCTAGCAAGATTTATAGCATCTTGAAATTCATTATCTTTTAGTAATGTATTTAAAGTAAAATTTACCTTAACATTACGCAATTTAGCATATCTTATAGCTTCTTTTAAAGAATTATTGTCAAAATTAGTAGCAGAAGCCCTTGCATTAAACATGCTTCCTCCAAAATAAACACTATCTGCACCATTTTGAACAGCAGCTTTTAAACATTCAAAATCTCCTACTGGAGATAATAGCTCAATCATAATGTCCTCCGTTAATTTTTATAAATATATTGTAACACAAAATTAATAATCTGCATACTATATGATATAAAAAAGAATAAGTAAATATGATTTACTTGGAAAGTGAGGATTTTATGAATGATAATTTAAGTAGTTGCAATTGTGGATGCAACTGCATAGGTAATGGCAACAACGGGGGATTTTTTAGTAATTTTTGTGGAAACAATACAGAACTATTATTCTTTTTGGTAGTTTTCTTATTATTATTTACTAATTTTGGTTGTTGTTCAAGGTAAAAATATGATATAAATTTAATATTGAGATTATTTGGAAGCTTAAGGTTAACTGATTTGACAATTAAGCTTCTTCTTGACTGAATAAAAATCTATGATAAAATATGTAATTAAAAATAAAAATATAATAAGAAAATAAAAAAAGGAAAAATAAATGGAAAGATATAGACATTTAAATACATATTTAAAAGAAAAATTTGGTGAAAGAACTTTAAAAATACCAATAGATGGAGGATTTACATGTCCTAATAGAGATGGAAAAGTTGGAACGGGTGGCTGCATTTTTTGTAGTAAAAGAGGCTCTGGAGAACATTTAAGTTTTACTCCAATTGATGTTCAAGTTAAAAACTTTTTAGAAAGTTATAGAGGATTAAGGGCTAATAAATTTATTGTATATTTTCAAAATTTTACTAATACATATGATGAATTAGAAAATTTGAAAGTAAAATATGATAGTGCTTTAATAGATGATAGAATTGTAGGAATTAACATTGCTACAAGACCAGATTGCATTGATGAAGATATATGCAAGCTTCTTAGTACTTATTTAAATAAATATGCAGTAACAGTTGAACTAGGATTAGAGACAAGTAATGAAGAAATAGCAAAGTTACTTAATAGAGGATATAAATTAGAAGAATTTACAAATGCAGTTAAACTTTTAAAAAAATATAATATTGAGATAGTAGTTCATATAATGCTAGGACTTCCTAATGAAAGTATTAAGGATATTAAAAATACTGTGAAATATATAAATAATCTTGAAATAAATGGAATAAAAATTCATTCTACATATATATTAAAAGAAACCGTTTTAGAGAAGTGGTATAATGAGGGAAAATATGTACCACTTAAACTAGAAGAATATTTAGATAAACTCCTTTTGGTTATAACTAATTTAAGACCGGAAATAGTTATACACAGAATTTCAGGAGACCCACCTAAGGAATTATTAGTAGCACCAAAGTGGAATGAACATAAAAAATGGGTATTAAATGGTTTTGAAAAAATTATGAAAGAACAAAATAGATTTCAGGGGGATAGTTTTTATAATTAGAGAATATAAAAAATATAAATATAACTTTATAAAATCATTTGACAAATGATTTTTGTTATTAGATAATAGAATTGTAAAAATACTAAAGAGTATAAAATTACTAAGGAGGAATAAAAAATGTCATATATTTTCAACAAAATAACAGTAAGACCACAATTACCTAAGAGAATATCAAAACTTTTAGATATATCATATAATCTTTGGTGGTCTTGGAATACAGAGTATTTAAAATTGTTTAAACTTTTAGATATAGATTTGTGGGAGAAAATTGAAAAAAATCCAGTAAAGTTTTTGAAATTAGTTGAGCAAGAAAAATTAGAAATAGCATCTAAAGATGCAGAATTTTTGAAAGAGTATGATAAAGTAGTAAAAGATTTTGCAGACTACATGAATAGCAAAGATACTTGGTTTAAGAAAAAATTTCCTGATAATAGTAAAGACTTAATAGCATATTTTTCAGCAGAATATGGATTAGATGAGACTATTCCTATATATTCAGGGGGACTTGGAATATTATCTGGTGACCATTTAAAATCTAGTAGTGATATGGGAATACCTTTAGTTGGAATAGGATTATTATATAAAAGTGGATATTTCCATCAAAAGATAAATGGGTATGGACAACAAGAAACAGAATATCATGCAATAGATATATCATGCCTTCCTGTTACTCCTGTAAAAGACCATGAAGGAAAAGATTTATTAATATATTTAAAATTTCCTAAAAAAAGACTATACTTAAAGGCTTGGGAAATTAAAGTTGGAAGAAATTCACTTTATTTATTAGATTCTGATATTGATGAAAATATACCAGAATATAGAAATATAACATCAACACTATATGGTGGAGACCAAGAAATGAGAATACAACAGGAAATAGTCTTGGGTATGGGAGGAGTAAATCTTTTATATACTTTAGGATTAAAACCAAGTGTTTACCATATGAATGAAGGACATTCATCTTTTTTGACTGTAGAACTTATTAAAAATATGATGAAATATAAAGAAGTATCATTTGATATTGCTAAAGATATAGTATCATCAATGACAGTATTTACAACACATACACCAGTTCCAGCTGGAAATGATATTTTTCCATTAAGTTTAGTAGAAAAATACTTTAATGGCTTTTGGGATAGGCTAGGATTAACTAAAGAAGAATTTTTTAGGATGGGAATGGAACCAAATAGTGATATAAATTCATCTGGATTTGATATGGGAATATTAGCACTTAAAATTGCAGGAAAGAAAAATGGCGTAAGTAAACTTCATGGAGCAGTATCTAGGGAATTATTTTCAAAAGTATGGCCAGATATACCATCAAATGAATCACCAATTGAATATGTAACAAATGGAGTACATACATGCTCATGGCTTGCACCAACTATTAAAGATTTATATAATGAATATTTAGAGCCTTATTGGCAAGATAATATACAAAAAGATGATGTATGGAAAAATATTGAAAAGATTCCAAATGAGGAATTATGGAAAGTACATCAATCAAGAAAAGAAAAACTTTTAAAAATTGTAAAAGATTCTACAATAGATAGGCTTAGAAGATATAATTATTCTTATGATGATATAGAAAAAATGGTTGGAAATATAAGTAAAGATACATTAACAATCGGATTTGCAAGAAGATTTGCTACATACAAAAGAGCTACACTAATATTTAGAGATTTAGAAAGAATTACACAAATATTTAATGAAAAGAGCATGCCTGTACAAATAATATTTGCTGGAAAAGCACATCCTAGTGATAAAGAGGGGCAAGAATTAATTAGATATATTCATGATATATCACTAAAGCCACAATTCAAAGGAAAAGTATTTATACTAGAGAATTATAATATAGGAATGTCAAGATACCTAATATCAGGTGTAGATGTATGGCTAAATAATCCAAGAAGACCTTTAGAAGCATCTGGTACAAGTGGACAAAAAGCTGCAATAAATGGAGTTATTAATTTTAGTGTATTAGATGGATGGTGGGCAGAAGGATATAATCAAAAAAATGGTTGGACAATAGGAACAAATGCTAAATATCAAAATTATGATGCACAAGATGATGCAGATAGTAGAAGCATATATGATACACTAGAAAATAAAATAATACCTATGTATTATGATAAAAACGAGAAGGGATATTCAGATACTTGGCTTAGAATAATGAAAAATAATATAGAATCAAATGCTGGAAAGTTTAGTACATCAAGAATGCTAGAAGATTATACAGAAAAGTTTTATATTCCAATTAGCAATTTACATAATAATTATTATCAAGACTTAGCAAATGTAACTAGATATAATGAATGGAAAAAGAAGATATATAGCAATTGGGAAGATATAAAAATAAGGCAAGATAAAGGAAACTATGATGATGTAACAGTAGATGCAGGAAATAAAATAGATGTAAGTTGCTATGTCAAACTTCCTAATGAACTAATTAGTATAGATAATATAGAAGCACAGGTTTATTATGGAAAAATAACTAGTGATGGAGTAGTTGATAATATTCAAGTAATGCCAATGAAATTAGAAAAAGAAGATGAAGTTAATTTAGAATATAAATTTACAGCAAAAATTGAACTAAAATCAGGTGGAGACTATGGATATACATTTAGAGTTATACCTAAAAATGAAATGATTTTAAATCCAATGAATTTAGGATTAATAAAATGGATTACTGAATAAAATTTATTAAAATAATAAATAATTAAAAGGAGATAGTAATTATCTCCTTTTAATTATGTTAATATGAAATTTTACCCTTTAATAAATCATCATCATTTATCCAATCACTTACATTAATTACTGAATAATGCTCCTTATCTATTCTAATATATACATCTTTAATTCCAGAATTAATAATAAGTTTTCTACACATTTGACAAGGAGATGCCCCTTTTTCATATTCATTACTATCTTTTCTTATGCCAACTAAATAAAGGCTAGCACCAATCATATCTCTTCTAGAACTGCTAAGCATTGCATTTTGCTCAGCATGTACACTTCTACAAGCATCATATCCGCCATGATGTACATCTGGTAATATTTTTTTCTTTACACAATAACCTAAATCAATGCAATTTTTTCTTCCTCTAGGTGCACCTGTATATCCAGTAGAAATAATTTCATCATTTTTAACAATAATTGCTCCATAATTTTTTCTTAAACAAGTACCTCTTTCTAAAATTGTTTCAGCTATATCTAAATAATAATTAATTTTATCAATACGTTTCATAATATCACCTATAAGTAGTATATCAAAATAAATAAAAATAGTCAAAAAATTACCAAAAGCGTAATAAAATAGTTGAAATCTGTCAATCATAATGATATAATATTAAATGCATGTAAGGGAGGAATTAGAAATGAAACAAGTTATTAGAAAAACTAAAATAGTTGGAACAATAGGTCCAGCAAGTGAAAGCGAAGAAATGCTAACAAAATTAATGAATGCAGGTTTAAATGTTACAAGAATTAATTTTTCACATGGTGGATATGAAGAAAACAAAGTAAAGATTGAAACTATAAAGAAAGTAAGAAAAGCTTTAAATAGACCAGTTGCTTTAGTTTTGGACACAAAAGGACCAGAAATAAGAACAGGTAAGCTTGAATCAGGGGATGAAAAAGTTACTATTGAAGAAGGTCAAACTTTTACATTTGTAAATGAAGATATTTTAGGGGATAATACTAAAACTACAATAAGCTACAAAAATTTATATCAGGATGTAAAGGTAGGATCAAAAATTTTAGTTGATGATGGAGCACTAGAATTTGAAGTAACTGAAATAAAAGGAAAAGATATAGTTTGTAAAGCATTAAACACAGCTAGATTAGGTTCAAGAAAAACAATGAACATTCCAGGAATAAAATTAGAATTACCAGCACTTGGTCAAAAGGATATTGATGATATAACAAATGGAATAAAAGCAGGATTTGATTATATAGCAGCATCTTTTGTAAGAAGAGCAGATGATGTTAAACAAATAAGAAAGCTATTAAATGATAATGGCGGTAACCAAGTTGGAATTATATCTAAAATAGAAAGTCAAGAAGGAATTGATAATTTTGAAGAAATTCTAGAACTTTCTGATGGTATAATGGTTGCTCGTGGAGATATGGGTGTAGAAATACCAATGGAACAAGTTCCAATTGTTCAAAAACATTTTATAAAAAGATGTAATGAAGTTGGTAAACCAGTTATAACTGCTACACAAATGTTAGAGTCAATGACATCTAATCCAAGACCTACAAGAGCAGAAGTATCAGATGTTGCAAATGCTGTTTATGATTTGACAAGTGCAATAATGTTATCTGGTGAATGTGCTATGGGAAAATATCCAGTTCAATGTATAGAAGTTATGGATAGAATTTCTAAAGCAATTGAAGGTAATATAAATTATTGGAAAAGATTCAATACAAAAGGTTGTATTGTAGATAAAAATAATTTAAAAGCTAATATTGCATATTCAGCTTGTGTTACAGCAAAAGATGTAGAAGCAGATGCAATTATAGCTTATACACATACAGGAGATACTGCAAATATCCTAGCAGGATTAAAGCCAGCATGTCCAGTAATAGCAATTACAGATGATGAAAAGACATTTAATAAATTATCAGTAACATCAAATACTTATCCTATATATGTAGAAGCTCAAGAAGATATTGATACAACTATTGGAAAAGGTATTTTAATGCTAGAAAAAGATGGAATAATAGAAAAAGGCGATAAAATTGTAATTGCAGGAGGAAATAAAATTCTTCCTTTAGAAAAAGAAAGCCAAGTTATTGGTGGAATTATGAAAATATAATAAAAAAATACTATAAATAAAAAGGAAGCAAAATTGCTTCCTTTTTATTAGTATATACAATTTTGCACATTAATATTTTTAGTATAATATTTATCATAAAAAAATGATGTATTATTTATTAGATGGAAAAAGGTAGTAAGTAATATAAATACTGTAAGAAATAAAACAATTGTTATAACTGAACTTTTGGTTATAGAATATTCACAAATATTTTTATGTAAATTTCTCACATTGATATCCTCCTAGTAAAGTAATTATTAATATATATTATGAAAATAAATAAAAAAAGATAATAAAATATATTATGTAACTTTATTTAGTAGATAGACATAATATAAACTAAGGAGGAAAACTATGTGTAATAGATGTAATTTGAATATGGATAATTATAATATGAATAATTATTGCAATAATAGCATGAATAATATAGATATGTGTGAATGTGGTTTTGATGATGAATCAGTATTCCCAGAAAACTATATGTATGCTCAAAGTTATGTTCCAGTACAAAGAATGAATACAACCTTTAAACCTTGTGTTGGATTAAAAATGGGAACTATTTTTCCTGAATTAGTTAGTCCTTATGAACCAGGTCAAAGTTTAGAAGAAATAAACTTTTTAAAGAAATCTAATGAAATTAAGGAGGGATGTAACAGTGGGAAATAATTGTAGTTGCAGTTGTAGCTGTAAAGATAATAATATGACAAGAGAAGAAATGTTAAATGAAATAAGATGTTATAACTTTGCAATAACAGAATTAGGTCTTTATTTAGATACACATCCTTGTGATGAGAAAGCTATAAAGATGCATAAAGAATATTGTAAATTATATAGAGACATTACAGAAAAATATCAAAAAGTTTATGGGCCACTTTCTATATTTTATCCATGTAATCAGTGGAGATGGTTAGAACAGCCATGGCCTTGGGAAGGAGGAAATTGCTAGTATGTGGACTTATAATAAAACTTTACAATATCCTATAAAAATAAAACAAAAAGATCCAAACCTTGCAAAAGTTATTATTTCACAATATGGAGGACCAGATGGAGAACTTGCTGCATCACTTAGATATTTATCACAAAGATTTGGAATGCCAGACCAAAAAGCAAAAGCTGTTCTTAATGATATAGGTACAGAAGAAT
>CALXQA010000015.1 GCA_944390335.1 uncultured Clostridia bacterium | reverse complement strand
CATTTGTTTTATATAAATAGTAGAATAATTTTCTTTCTTATGGTATGATAAAAGCAAATAGTAAGTTAGCGGTCAAGTAATTTATAAAAAAGATTGACTATATATCAATATTTTGGCAATAATATTGATGGAGGTGTTTATTATGCCAATTATTAGAACAAGTTCTGATTTAAGAAATAATTATAATGAGATTTCTACAATTTGTCATCATACTAATAGGCCAGTATATATTACCAAAAATGGTGTTGGAGATTTAGCTGTGATGAGTATTGAATTATATGAACTTTTAACAGATAAGCATATATTATACAAGAAGGTTTATTTGTGGAAAAGTACAATATAGAATATTCAAAGGAATCTAAACAAGATTTAATAGGAATAAAACAATATATTAATATAATTTGCAGGAACTAAATAATATAACTATGCATATAAAAAATATTTTTGAAGAAAGAGAATTACAAGAAAATTCAGTTAGTAAGGATTTCTTACTAACTGCAAAAAATGGAAAGAAGTATAACACAAACTTTTAAAATTTAGATACGATTATTGCAATTTGATATAGGAAAACCCAAAGGAGTCTACTGATTTTGGAATTTTGGCAAATACATTAAAGGAATATATATAAAGGACTATAATGAATTTAATAAACATCAAAAAATAACATCAGATTTTGATAAATTACTTTTAGAAACAAAAAAGGTGAATGAAAAGAAATGATATTGCATATTATATTTGCAAAAATAAGGTATATAGAGAGAAAAAATAAATAAATATTCATTTAATTTCATTATTTTAATTGATAGAAAGGAGTAATTGATATATTTAAATTATTAAACATATCATACAAAGGTAAATATGATAAAAGATGGCTTATTAATAACTCCAGAATGGGATAATACTAATAAATATCTAAAAAGCGGTACTAGAACAGAAAGTATAGATATAACAAAAATAATAAAAGAAAATCTAAAAGATATGACAGATGGAATAAAGGTAAGAAAAATATTAGTTTTGATGAATAAATATACTTCAAGATTACATAACGCAAATGATAGTAGAAAATTTAAAAGAAATGCAACTGAAATTTTAAAATCAGGTGAAAGAACGGGATGTTGTGATAGCTGTACATTATTTACTTCAATTGCAAGAAGTGTAGGAATACCAACTATGCAAATAATAACATTAAATAAAAATTGGGGAAGAAATATAGAAAGTGGTAAAAAAGTAGGAACTTCAGGTCATTTCTTTGCAGGAGTATATTTACAAGATATACATGGAAAATACGATTGGAAAGTTGTAGATGCAGATAGATATGTTACAGATATAAGAGATGTCAGCTTTAAAAATTTAAATAAAGAAAATAGAAATATAGGAAACTTCTATACCTTTGCATATGTATCAGATTACTTTGATGATTTAGGAATTGACTCAATAAAGAAAATGTCAGAGGTACAACTTGATGCATATATAAAATGTGATAAAAGTGATTTTGAAGAAGAATATGATAATATCAGATAAATTAAATATGTAATTATTAGTAAAATATTTGTAAAAAGTGAGAAAGAGTTATAACTTTCTCATTTTTCTATAAACATATAGTAAAAAGATTAGTAATATGATATAATACAAATTGATTTTATAACAAATAATTAGCATAAAAAAATGTAATATAATTGAAATAAACAGGGGATAAAATGAAAAATAAAAATAAAAAAAGAATTATATTTTGGATTTTAATTATAATAGGAGTACTAGTAAGAATATATAAATTTCCATATGCCTTAACAGAAATAAATACAGATGAGATAATGACAGCAGTTAATGCAAAAACTATACAAAGTGAAGGGACAGATATAAATGGAATAAGCTTTCCTGTATATTTAAGAGGCTGGGGAGGACAAAGTGTTGTTTTACTATATATTATGAGCATATTTATGAAAATATTTGGAATCACAGTGTTTTCAATAAGACTTCCTATGATGCTTGTTAGCATAATTTCATTATTTGTCATGTATGATTTAGTAAAAAAATTAACAAAAAATAAAGTAATAGGACTAATTGCATTAGGACTTTTAGAGGCTTGCCCATGGCATATAGAGCAGTCAATGTTTGCACTAGACTGTAATATGTTTCCACATTTTTTACTTTATTCAATTGACATATTGTATACAGGATTAATGAAAAATAAAAAAATATTAATATATATATCAATGATATTTTTCTCTATATGCTTATACTCATATGGAATTGCAATATACTTTGTACCAATTTTTTTAATTATATTAGTTATTTATTTAATAAAAATAAAACAGATAAAAACAAAAGATGTAGTTATATGTATAGGAATATTTTTAATATGTTCTTTACCTATAATTACAATGTTTGCAATTAATTTATTAAAAATAGATAGTATAAAAATAGGAAATATTACTATACCATATTATGAAGATTTAGCAAGAACTAAAGATATGATATTCTTTGCAAAAAATCCTTTAAATCAGTTTATAAACAACATTATATCAACTGTTAAAATACTATTATTTCAGTCAGATGGTGGTGAGTGGAATTCATCTAAATTATTTGGCTGTACATATAGAACATCATTAATATTTGCTTTTTTAGGAATTATATATATTATATTAAAAATAAAGAAGGACAAAAAAGAAAATAGAAAAGAAGAAAAAATTAGTTACTATATAATTTTACTATGGTTTTTTATGAGCATATTTACAGGAATAATAATAAATGGTACAAATGTAAATAGATTAAATACAATGTGGTATATATTGATAATTTTGGCATCTATTGGTATATATTTTGGATATGAAAAAATAAAATATAAAAAAGCATATTTAATAAGTATAATAGTAATATACTTAACATTATTTATTTCATTTACAATTTACTATTATACATATTTTACTAAAATAGTAGATAAATCAGGATGTTTTTCAAGAGGATTTTATCAATCACTAAATTATGTAAATAACTTAGATAAAACAAATGTATATTATGATAATATAATAAACGATGGATGTTTAGAACTATATATTGACTTAAATAATGATAAAAATAAAGAATATAAGGAAGTAAAAGAAAAAGAAGAATTAGAAAATAAGATAAAAGATATAAAACAAGAAGAGATAGTAATTATAAACTCAGAAAACTTTAAAAATTACATAAAAAAAGATAAAGATGTACAAATAGGTGAGTATATTTTAATAACTAAGTAACTATAAAATAGAAAAATAAGGCAATAAAGGAAAAAATAAAAATGAAAACAAATGAAATAAGTATAGAAAACATAGAAAAAGAAAAAAAGACAAAAACTAAAAAAATAAATAAAAAAGCAATTTTAATAATATTTATATTATCATTATTAACATGTGGAATATTCTTAAGATTCCATTTAGTAAGTGATACATATTGGAATATAGGAGAAGGATACGAAAAATATAAATTAATACCTTTAAAAGATGGAAGAATTATAAACTTTTTAATTTTATCAATTGCAGAATATATAAATATTCCATTTGAAATATATCAGCTAATAATGATGATAGGAAGTATTCTTTGCTATAACTATGCTGTATATACAATATTTATTTTCTTAAAAGAAAAAATAAATAATAAACAAAAAATAATACAAGCAATAATACTTTTAGGTTCATTTCTAATAATATATAATCCAATGACAGTAGAAACATTTGCATATACAGAAATGGTAATACCACTTAGTATACTACTTTTCACAAAAGCAGCAATATTATTAAATATGCAAAATGAAAATAAAATAGAAAACATAATAAAATGTATAATATGTGTAATACTAGGCTCACTTTGTTATCAAGGAACAATATGTTTTTTTGCAGTTATAAGCATATTTTGTTTTTCAATTAATAAAGAAAATAAAATAAAAGACTATATAAACTTTTTAGTCAAAGTATTAATGATATATGCTATAGGAATACTATTGATGTTTGTAGTTTTAAATATTTCAAATGCATTATTAGGAAAAAGTAGAGATGACTTTGAACTTTCAGTAAACATATTATATAAGCTAAAAATTTTCATAAAATTATCAATACATTACTTAATAAAAATGCCATTTGACCTATTTCCAAAATACTTAATCATAGTAAGCATAATTATATCACTTATACTAATAGCTGTAACATTAAGAAAAGAAAAATGCCTAAATGTACTAAAAAATATAATAAAATATATATTTATAATTATAGTAGCAGTAATTTCTGCTAACTGCATAATGTTAATACAAGAAACAGTATCAATAGCAGCTAGGACAAGCCTTTCTATAGGAGCAATTATTGGTATATCAATAATATACATTTTATTTACTTATTTAAATTATACATATAAACCAAAAGAAAAAAATAATGAAAAAATAAAAGAATATGATAATATATTTGTAATTTTAATAAGTCTTAGTATTGTATTTGTTTTAATAAACATGTATAATTACAATAATTTAGCAATTCAAAATCAAATAACACAAAAGAAAGATGAAATATATCTAAGTAAAATAAATGAATGTATAGTTAAATATGAAAAAGAAAATAATATTAAAATAACAAAAGTAGTATTTAAAAAAGAAATACCATATTATGATACATATAATGGCTATGATTCAAACATATTTACATGTAAAGGTATAGTTGCTAATTATTCAAATATTTGGTGCTTAAACTATTATACAGGAAGAAACTTAGAAAAAATAAATGATAATGAAACATTTGATAAACTTTTTAGTAGAGACAAAATAAACTATCAAGAATTTAATGAAAAGCAAATAAAATTTTTAGATGAAACCGTATATATTCGTATTTATTAATAAGGAGGAAAAATATATGGAAATAGAAAAATTATCAGATAAAAGAGAAATAAAAGATGAAATTATTAAAGAAAATTCACAATTTAATATGGACGAAATATTTCTTGAAGAAAAATATGATGGTGCAATGGTGCTAATTACACAAAATCAAGCAGTAAAATCATATATTAGCCAAAGTCATGAGATAGTAGCAAAAAGAATGTATGAAGCTATATATGGAGAAAAAATGCAAACAAATAAAGACAGAATGTGGCAACTAGAATTAGCAGATGAAGATATAATATGTATTCAAATATGTAAAGATGGATATCAGATAGTATTTTTACCAAATGAAATATTAACAAAACAATACAATATGATGCAAGAAATAATGGAACAATTTAGTAAAACAGAAGTAAAAATGAAAAAACAACTAAAAGAACCATTGGACTTTATGCTTGCAATTAAAAAAGAAAATGGTGATGTAGAAGATGGAATACTAAGTAAAGAAGAAATTATGAAAAAAGCTTCTGAAATTATAAAAGATGATAAAATAAAGACAAAAAGAAAAGAAGAAATCTTAAGTATAGGAAAAGAAACAATAGGAAGTTTTGCAAGAAATGCAAGAAAATATAGAAAAGGTGGAAAAAATATATTTGAAATAACGGCAGAAAGAAATTCAGCCAATGCTTTAGGTGATAGATAAAATATTATGGAGGTATTATGGAAGATAATAAATCAGATGAAAAAATAAGCAAAATATGTATAGAAACTTTAAATGTTATAAAAAGACTAGATATAGAAATGCAAAATAAAATTCCAAAAGAAATAAAGAATATGTTATATAACAATATAGAAGAAAAAAATAAAAATAATTTAGATATAAGTATATATGACTTAGACAATCTTATGGAAGAAACAAAAGGAATATTATCAATATTGTGGAGTAATTATTTATGTTCAGAAGAAGAAAGAGAAAAATGGAAAGAATATGACGAATTTTCAGCTAAGATAGGTAAAAGTTAAAAAATAAAAATAAAAACGCTTGAAATTAATACATAAAAAAGGAGAAATAAATGGATAAAGTATTATTAATAGACGGAAATAGCATAATGAATAGAGCTTTTTATGGAATTATGAGCAATAAAATGCTTACAACAAAAGATGGAAAATATACAAACGCTATATTCGGCTTTTTATCAATTATGTTTAAAAATATGGAAGAAGTAGAACCTAAATATATGATGATAGCATTTGACTCAAAAACAGCAGCAGACACAAGAAAAAAGATATATGAAGGATATAAAAAAAGTAGGCATGGAATGCCAAACGAACTAGCAGAGCAAATGCCAATAATAAAGGAAATATTAAGAGCAATGAACATAAAAATAGTAGAACTTGCAGACTATGAAGGAGACGATATTTTAGGAACATACGCAAAAAAAATGGCAAAACAAGAAAAAGAAGTATATATACTTTCAGGAGATAGAGACCTATTTCAATTAGTAGAAGAAAATATAATTATAAGAATACCAAGAACAAAAATGGGAAAAACAGAAACAGAAATTTATACAAAAGAAAAAATAGAAGAAGAATATGGATTAGAGCCAATAGACTTAATAGAAGTAAAAGCACTTATGGGAGACCAATCAGATGAAATACCAGGAGTACCAAATGTAGGACCAAAAACAGGGACAAGTTTAATACAAAAATATAAAACAATAGAAAACTTATATAAAGCATTAGAAAGTGGAGAAGCGGACTTAACTTCAAAATTAAAAGATACATTAATAAAAAATAAAGACTTAGCAGAAATATCAAAAGAAATAGGAACAATAAATGTAAATGTACCAATAAATAAAGAAGATGAAGATATAGAAATAAAAAAATGGGATAGAGAAAAAGTAGCAGATATATTCAAAAAATTAAACTTCAATAGATTTATAGAAAGATTTAATTTAGAAGAAGAACTAAAAGCTAAAAAAGAAAGTATAAAAATAAAAGTAGAAGAGAAAAATATAAATGAAATCGAAAATATAAAAAAAGAAGTAAAAAACAATAACTTTATATTTTACCTAGAAACAAAAAAATCAGAAGATGAAGCAAGAATAATAAAAAAAGACATTCTAGGTATAGGAATATATATAAATGATGGAAATATAATATATATAAAGTTAGAAAATAAAGATGACATATTAAAATTAAAACCAATATTTGAAGATGAAAATATTAATAAAATAGGATATAACATAAAAGAAGACTATGTTTTGTTAGAAGAATATAATATAAACTTAAAAGGAATAAAATATGATGCAGAAGTAGCAGCCTATGTTATAAACCCTACAAATATAAAACATAATATTAAAGAAATAGCATCGCAATATTTAGACATAGATTTAGATGACTTAATACCAAAAAAAGAAGAAATACAACTAAATATGTTTGAATCTGTAAAAGAACTCTCAAATAAAGATGAAGTAGGAGCATATGTTTATGCACTAAGCAGTTTATACAATATTACAATGCAAAAAATGAAAGAAGAAAAATCAGAAGAACTATTCAATAATATAGAAATGCCATTAGTTAGAGTCTTAGGAGAAATGCAATATAATGGAATGTTAGTAAAAAAAGAAGAACTAGAAAGCTTTGGAAAAGAACTTAAAGAAAGACTAAGCAAAATAACTAAAGAAATATATGAATTAGCAGGAGAAGAATTTAATGTAAATTCAACACAACAATTAGGAAAAATACTATTTGAAAAACTAAAACTAACAGAACCAAAAAAGAACAAAAAAGGGTATGCAACAGACGTAGAAACACTAGAAGGACTAAAAGAAGAACACCCAATAATAGAAAAAGTTTTAGAATATAGAGGTCTAATAAAATTAAGTTCTACATATATAGATGGACTAATAGAATATATAAATCCAAAAGATAGTAGAATACATGCAGTATTTAATCAAACAATAACAGCAACAGGAAGAATAAGCTGTACAGACCCTAATCTTCAAAACTTACCTAGCCATGAAGGAGAAGGAAAGAAAGTAAAAAAAGCATTTATTCCAAAAGAAAGCTATGTATATATAGATGCAGACTATTCACAAATAGAACTAAGAGTTCTAGCACATATATCAAAAGACGAAAATATGATAAAAGCATTTAAAAATGACGAAGATATACATAAAGAAGTTGCATCAAGAGTATTTGGAGTTGCAATGGGTAAAGTTACAAAAGAACAAAGATCAAGAGCAAAAGCTGTAAACTTTGGAATAATATATGGAATAACAGCATTTGGACTATCACAACAACTAAAAATAGATAGAAAACAAGCCCAAAACTATATAGACAATTACCTAAAAAAGTATAAAGGAATAAAAGAATTTATGGATAATATAGTAAAAAAGGCAGAAGAAGAAGGATATGTAGAAACAATATTTGGAAGAAGAAGATATGTTCCAGAATTAAAATCAAACAATTATGTAGTAAGACAATTCGGCTCAAGAGTTGCAATGAATACCCCAATACAAGGAACAGCAGCAGATATAATGAAAATAGCAATGAATAGACTATATGATAACTTAAAAAACAAAAAAGTAGATGCAAAAATAGTTCTTCAAGTACATGATGAATTAATATTAGAAGTAAAAGAGGATGACAAAGAAAAAGTAAAAGAAATACTAAAAGAAAGTATGGAAAATGCAGCTAAGTTAGAAGTTCCATTAAAAGTAGAAATAGAAGAAGCAAAAACTTGGTATGATGCAAAATAAATAAGGAGAGATAAAATTGCGAAAAATAATATTAATCTTATCATTAATAATTGTTATACTAGTTGTTATATTATTAAATGCAAAAAATTTACTAAAGATAATATATAGACAAGAATATTCAGAATATGTAGAAAAATATGCAAAGGAAAATGAAATAGATCCACTACTTGTATATGCAATAATAAAAGCAGAAAGCAATTTTGATAAAACAGCACTTTCAAATAAAGGAGCAATGGGACTTATGCAACTTATGGACAATACAGCAAAAGAAGTTGCCACAAACGAACTTATAGAATATGAAAGTGGAACAACTTTATATAATCCAGAAAAAAATATACAAATAGGAATTAAATATTATGCAAGTTTAAAAGACATATTTAAAAACGATAGTGTAACACTTGCAGCATATAATGCTGGAATGGGAACAGTAAGCAATTGGATAAATGAAGGAACTATAAAAAAAGATGGTAGTGATATAGAAAATATACCATATAAAGATACAAATATGTATGTAAGAAAAATACTAAAAGATTATGAAATATATAAAATGATATATTCAGATTAATAAAATAATGAAAACAATCAATAATTAATGTTACAATAAATTAGTTATAATAAAAGATAAAAAATATAAAATATGAAAATGAAATAAAAACAAGGAGGTAAAAATGAAAGTATTAGTAACAGGAGGAGCAGGATATATAGGCTCACATACAGTAGTAGAACTATTAAATAAAGGAGACGAAGTAATAATAGTAGATAATCTTGTAAATAGTAAAGAAGAAGTATTAGAAAATATAAAAAAGATTACAAAAAAAGACTTTAAATTCTATAAAATAGACTTAAGAGACAGAGAAAACATAGAAAAAATCTTTGAAGAAAATAAAGACATATCAGCAGTAATACATTTTGCAGGACTAAAAGCAGTAGGAGAATCAGTATCAAAACCACTTGAATATTATGATAATAATATTTATGGAACACTAGTATTATTAGAAACTATGAAAAAATATAACGTAAAAAAAATCATATTTAGTTCATCAGCAACAGTATATGGAAATCCTAAAACAGTTCCAATAAAAGAAGACTTTCCACTATCTGCAACAAACCCATATGGACAAACAAAATTAATGCTAGAACAAATACTAACAGATGTATATATTGCAGATAATACATGGAGTATAATACTACTTAGATATTTTAATCCAATAGGAGCACATGAAAGTGGTTTAATCGGAGAAAAGCCAAATGGAATACCTAATAACTTAATGCCATATATAAATCAAGTGGCATTAGGAAAACTAGACCATTTAAATGTATTTGGAGGAGACTATAATACACCAGATGGAACAGGAGTTAGAGACTATATACATGTAGTAGACTTAGCAAAAGGACATTTAAAAGCATTAGAAAGAGCAGAAAAAGTTACAGGAGTAGAAGCATTTAATTTAGGAACAGGAACAGGATATTCAGTTCTAGACATAGTCAAAAACTTTGAAAAAGCAACAGGACAAAAAGTAAAATATGAAATAGTAGCAAGAAGACCAGGAGATATAGCAGAATGTTATGCAGACCCAACAAAAGCAGAAAAAATACTAGGTTGGAAAGCAGAAAAAAACTTAGAAGAAATGTGTAGAGACTCTTGGAAATTTACAAAAAATGCAAAATAATGAAAAAAATTGTATTATTTCTATCTTGAATAAAAAAAATAAAAATGCATAAAATAATTATGTAAAACTATTAAAGATAGGAGTAAAATGAAATGAAAATAGTTGACAAAATAGCATTAGTATTAGTCATAATCGGTGCAATCAACTGGGGATTAATTGGATTCTTTGGATTCAATTTAGTAGATAGTATATTTGGTGCTATGAGCATAGTAAGTAGAATAATATATGCATTAGTTGGACTAGCTGGATTATGGTCAATTAGATATTTTACTTATGACCACGACTAATATTAATCAAAAATCTATAATTTATAGGCATAAAATGGACATATTCTTAAAAAAGATTATGTCCATTTATGCAATTAGAATTTAGCAATGCTTATGCTTTAAATTTCCTCCTTCATTAACAATGTTAGCATTAAGAATGTCAGAAATAGAAAACTCTTTTTTACAAAGACTACAATTCCAATTCACTTTTGAGAAAGTCGAAATTGTAACAGTCTTTATAAAAGGTTTATTAAGGTAACACCATTCTTTTAATGTGCAGATTCCAGGAAAATCATCATCGAACTTTTCAAAAAAAACAATTTTTCCATCATCAGAAATAGCAGCTTGACTAGAAATTATCCAAGTGTTAAAAATCAACCCTTTTGATTTACAAACGTACTTATTAAACATCATTCTCTGATAAAGAAAAATACTTAAAGTTTCAATATTCCTTAAACTCTTTAAAACAGCTTCTTTGCTATCTAAATCAGATATAGATAATGAATTTATATCATCATCAACTAAAAAAAGGATGTCTAAATTTTGATTTTTATACTTTTTGTACACTTCACTAGGGAAAATTAATTCACCATCATAAGTTACATATGACGGAATAATTTTTTGCTTATCCTTATCAGTTATAATAATAGAACCTGGAATAGGTACTGTGCCAAAGTTTGGACAAACTACACCATGAATCTTCCGGTCAATTTTTGTAAATGACATTTTAATCTTACCACAAACAGGAAAAGACATAAGAATACGAGATGACATAAAATCCACTCCTTAATAAAATTAAATAATTGCTAAAAATTCCTTTCTATATTATATACTACATTATGTATACAGATATATTATACAATTTTAATAAAAAATATGCAAGAAAATAATAAAATTAGCAAAATTCAACCAAAGGGGACGGTCCTTTTTGGTTGAAGCATACTCTGAAATAAAGTAATATGAACGGTTATAACAATTAGTAAAAACTCTTGATATTTAAAAGCCCATATAGTAAAATATAAAAAGTAAAAAATAAAATGGAAGTGAGAGTATGAAAAAATTACCATATGGAATAAGTAATTATGAGGAATTAATAGAAGATGGATATTACTATGTAGATAAAACAATATATATAGAAAAATTAGAAAATTTAGCAGAAAAAAGAATATTATTTTTAAGACCAAGGAAATTTGGAAAAACATTATTTACAAGTACTTTAGAAAATTATTATGATATAAAAAAAGAAAATAAGTTTCAAGAACTTTTTAGAGATACATATATAGGAAAAAATCCGACAAAACTAAAAAATAGCTATTATATACTTAAATTTAATTTCTCAGGAATAGATACAAGTAGTGAAGAAAATACAATAAAAGGATTTAAAAGAGAAGTAGAATCATCAATAAAAAAATTTGTAGAAAAATATGAATTAGACTTTTATGTAAATACAGAAGATGAAGCAGAAGGAATATTAGATAACCTAATAAAATCATTTTCAATACAAAGGCAAAACGATAAAATATATGTAATTATAGACGAATATGACCACTTCGCAAATGAACTATTAGGATTTAATACAAGCCAATTTAAAAATTTAGTATCAAAAAATGGAAAAATAAGAAAATGGTATGAAATATTAAAAAAAGGAACAGAAAGTGTAGTAGATAGAATATTTATAACTGGAGTAGCACCAATAACATTAGATAGCTTAACATCAGGATTTAATATAAGTTCTGATAAAACACAAGATGAAAGATTTAATGAAATGATGGGATTTACAACAGAAGAATTAAAAGAACTTATGACAAAGCTAGAAATTACAGGTAAAGAGCAAGAAAAACTATTACCAATAATGAAAGAAAACTATGATGGATATAAATTTTCAGTATATGGAAAAGAAAAAATGTACAACTCAAATATGTGCCTATACTTTTTAAATAATTATGTAGAATTAAAAAGAGTTCCAGAAAAACTAATAGATGCAAATATAGCAAGTGATTATAGTAAATTAGGAAAAATGCTAGATTTATGCGAGGGAGAAGAAAGAGAAAAAGTAATAGAAAAAACAATATCAGGAGAAGGAATAGTAAGTGAGATAATACAAAAATTTAATCCAGAAATAGAATTTACTGAAATAGATTTAGTATCAATGCTATTTTATTTAGGATACTTAACAATAAATGGAGAAGAAGTAGGCTATCCATTATTAAAAATACCTAATAACGTTATGAAAGAAATGTATTCAGATTACTTTTTAAGAATATTAAAGAAAAAAGAAAATATAGATATATATGATAATTATACAGAAATAGCAAAAGAAATAGCTTTAGAAGGAAAAATAAATAAAATAGTAGACTTGTTAGGTGAATATTTAAAAAATCTATCAAATAGAGATTATATCAAGTTTGATGAAAAATATGTAAAATTAATATTTTACTGTATAGCAATGAATATAAAAATATATAGAGTAAAATCAGAAATAGAAATACAAAGAAAATATCCAGATATATTACTTATACCAAGAGAAAGTAATAAAGAATATAAAAGCGTTATGATAGAGTTTAAATATTTAAAAAAAGAAGAAAACAAAAAATTAAAAATAGTACAAGAAGAAGCAAGAAAGCAAATAAAAGAATATATGAACTTTGAGGAAATAAAAAATATAAGAAATATAAAATGTTATACTGTAGTAGCAGTAAATGATGAATTATATGTAGAAGAGATTGAAAATAGCTGATAAATTAATACATATGATTTTAATATAAATAAAATGAAAAGGAAGATAAAAAATGCTTAAAACCGTTGGGGCTGTATATATATATATATATATATCGTAAGATTTAGTAGAAAAAATAAAGATAAGCATAGAGAAACTATGTATATTATGCGAGCGTAAAATCGTATATTATACATAGTTTATTTTATTACCAATATGCAATTATAAATACTTGCAAATATAAAAATGCTGTGATATAACATAAAGGAATAAAGCTAAAGAAAAAAAGAAATAATAAACATAAGGAGGAAGAGAAGTGGAAAGAAAAATTAGAAAGATAAAAGAAGAAATAAAGGGAATAACATTAGTCGCACTAGTGGTTACAATAATAGTTCTATTAATACTTGCAGGAGTAGCAATAAGTTTAAGTATAGGAGAAGATGGAATATTTAAAAGAGCTGGGGAAGGAGCAGAAACTTACAAGAATGCAAGTGAAAATGAAAAAATAGAATTAGATAAAGTATCAAACTATATAGGTGATTATTTAAATGGAAATAATAAAGAAGATGAAGAGGAAGAAGAAGAGATAGTATTAGATGTAGAAGAAGCTATAAAGAGTGGGACAATATATAAAGAAAATACAACAATATATGATAAATATAGTAATCCAGTAAAAGTACCAGCAGGATTTAAATTAGCCAAAGATTCAGGAAAAGATGTAACAAAAGGAATAGTAATAGAAGATGCAAATGCTGGAGATGAAATAAGCAAAGGAAACCAATATGTATGGGTACCAATAGGAGATGTGAAATATAATGAAAATGGAGATGTAAAAACAATAAATTTAGGAAGATATGAATTTGAAACAAATACAGCAGGAGTAATGAAACAATCAGCAGATGATTATGAAACTGTAGTAGAAATAGATGTAAACCAAAGTTATAATTATGTAGAAAAAGTAAATAACAATAATGAAGAAACATTAGCAAAAGATTTAGAAGAATTTATAACTAAAGCAAAAAATTCAGGAGGATACTATATAGGAAGATATGAAGTAGGAGATGCAAATGCAAAAGAAGAGAGAATATTTACAGAAGATACATCGCATCCAGAAGCAATACCAGTAATAAAAAAAGATAAATGGCCATATAACTATATAAATCAAGCAGATGCATCAAAATTAGCAAAAAATTTATATAATGAAAATAGTGATGTAGAAAGTGACCTTATAAGTAGTTATGCATGGGATACAGTAATAATATTCATACAAACATTTAGTGGAGACATAGATTACTCAAAGCAAATATATTTACAAGAATCATTAAATACAACTGGTAATGAACATGACTCTAATAATAATTATGATGTAAGATGTAATATATATGATATGGCAGGAAATGTAGAAGAATGGACTACTGAAGAATGTACAAATGTCAATAGCCCTTGTGTAGATAGAGGAGGAAGATATGGAGATAAAAATGACTATGTAGCTAATCGTAGTTATAGTAATACAAATGCTAGTCGTAATGTCCTTGGCTTTAGAACAATTATGTATTTATAGATTTTAAAATTTATAATATTATTAAAATGAACCTTTGCTTATTAGGAGCAATAAAAATATTGTTATTCTTAATAAATAAAGGTTCATTTAATTAGAAATAATCTACTATTCAAGTTACTATTCACAGCCGTTTTATAAATACAAACTGAGTAATTTCAATGGTTGTAGCAATTTAAAATTTTAGGAATATTAACATAAAATTAAATTTCTTAATATTTTTCTTATTTATGTTAAACAAAATTTAATTAACAAAACCTTCAACCTATTGAAAATACAGTTTCTTTATTTTCAATTAGGCTGTGAATAGTAACCTACTCAAAAAAATATGTTAAAAAAATAAAAAATATCACTTGACATGAAAAAATAAATGTAGTACAATAATTAATTGTTAGGAGGCTAACAAATGGATGAAGAATTAATTGGTCTCAACGTACATATATTTTCAAGAAATATAAAAAGGACACTAGACAATGTATTTAATAAATATCATCTAACAAGTGTACAATCAGCAGTTTTAGAATATATATATAAAAGAACCTCAAAAGGAGAGAAAGTATATTCAAAAGACATAGAAAAAACATTTGATATGAGAAGAGCAACATCAGCGGGAATACTTCAACTGTTAGAAAAACAAGGTTTAATAATTAGAGAATTAGAAAACAAAGACAGTAGACTAAAAAACATAATACTAACAGAAAAAGCATTAGAAGTACAAAAAGAAATAAAAAGAGCAATTGAGGAAAATGAAAGAAAAATAAGGAAAAATATTTCTAAAGAAGAAATAAAACAATTTTTAGAAATTTTAAATAAAATGTATAATAATCTAAATAATTAAAAGAACAAAGAAAATTTGTTCTTTTTAAATCCCACAATTTAGAAAAAACAATTAATAAGGAGGAAAAAATGATAAAAAAATTATCAAAGTATATTAAAGAATACAAAAAAGCAAGTATATTAACACCAATATTTGTAATACTAGAAGTAGTAATGGAAGTAATAATACCACTACTTATGTCAAAAATTATAGATATAGGGATACCAAATAGTGACATAAAATACATATTAGAAATAGGAATATTACTTACACTATCAGCAATAATGTCACTTGCATTTGGAATGCTTTCAGGAAGATTTGCAGCAAAAGCGTCATCAGGTTTTGCAAAAAACTTAAGACAAGCGATGTTCTATAAAATACAAGATTACTCATTTGAAAACATAGATAAATTTTCAACATCAAGCTTAATAACAAGACTTACAACAGATGTAACAAATGTACAAATGGCATATATGATGATAATAAGAATATTAATAAGAGGACCAGTAATGCTAATAGCATCACTACTTATGGCATTTGGAATAGATGCAAGACTTTCATGTATATTTTTAGTATCAATACCAATATTAGGTATAGCCCTATTTTTTATAGCAACAAAAGCATATCCAAACTTTGAAAAAGTATTTAAGAAATATGATAACTTAAATAGAGTAGTACAAGAAAATGTAGGAGCAATAAGAGTAGTAAAAGCATATGCAAATGAGGAGCATGAAAAAGAAAAATTCAAACAAGTAAATAATGAAGTATATAAAGACTTTAAAACAGCACAAAAAATAGTAGCATTCAATAGCCCAATAATGCAATTTGTAGTATACTTTTCAGTACTAATAATATCATGGATAGGAGCAAAATATATAATAGGAGGAAGCCTTCAAACAGGCCAGCTTTCAAGTTTAATTACATATGCATGGCAAATACTAACAAGTTTAATGATGTTATCAATGGTATTTGTTGTAATTATAATGTCAAAAGCATCTGCACAAAGAATATTAGAAGTTTTAGATGAAGAACCAACAATAAAGAATAAGAAAAATACAGTAAAAAAAGTAAAAGACGGTTCAATAATATTTAAAAATGTAAGCTTTGCATATAGTGATGAAAAAGATCCAAATAAATATGCATTAAAAGACATAAATCTAGAAATAAAATCAGGAGAAACAATAGGAATAATAGGAGGAACAGGAAGTTCAAAATCAACCCTTGTACAGTTAATTCCAAGACTATATGATGTAACAAAAGGAACAGTGAAAGTAGGAGGAATAGACGTCAAAGATTATGATATAGAAGTATTAAGAGATAGTGTATCAATGGTACTTCAAAAAAATATCCTATTCTCAGGAACAATAGCAGAAAACTTAAGATGGGGAAACCAGAATGCAGATGAAGAAGAGCTAATAGAAGCATGTAAATTAGCACAAGCAGATAGCTTTATACAAGAATTCCCAGAAAAATATGATACAAAAATAGAACAAGGCGGAACAAATGTCTCAGGAGGACAAAGACAGAGAATTTGTATAGCAAGAGCACTATTAAAAAAGCCAAAAATATTAATATTAGATGACTCAACAAGTGCAGTAGACACAAAAACAGATAGCTATATAAGAAAAGCATTTAGAGAAAAAATACCAAACACAACAAAAATAATAATAGCACAAAGAGTAACATCAGTAGAAGATGCAGACAAAATAATAGTATTAGATGAAGGTAAAATAGATGGAATAGGAACATCAGAAGAACTATTAAAAACAAATAAGATATATAGAGAAGTATATAACTCACAAATGAAAGGAGGTAGTGTAGAAGAAGATGGAAAAGAAGAAAAATAAAGAAATGAAAAATAAAAAAGAAAACAAAAAAAGTGGAAGTACAGTAAACTTTGCAACTGTAAAAAGACTATTAAAATATGCAGTAGGAATATATAAATTTCAATTTGTAATAGTAATTATAAGCATAATAGTAAGTGCAGTAGCAAATGTAATGGGAATACAATTCTTAAAAACATTAATAGACGAATATATAATGCCACTTATAGGAAAAGAAAATCCAGATTTCTCACCATTATTTAAAGCAGTACTCGGAATGGGAGCAATGTATTTAATAGGAATAACAGCTACATATATATATAATAGACTTATGATAAATATATCACAAGGAGTACTAAGAAAAATACGCGCAGAAATGTTTAATCATATGCAAACACTACCTATAAAATATTTTGATACACATGCACATGGAGAAATAATGAGTACATATACAAATGACGTAGATGCATTAAGGGAAATGTTAAGCCAAAGTATACCACAAGTATTTTCAGCAGTAATAACAATGGCAAGTATATTAATATCAATGATAACAACAAATATATATCTAACAGGTATAGTACTTGGAATGGTTGCACTTATGATATTCATTGCAAAATATCTAGGAGGAAATAGTTCTAAATACTTCGTAAATCAGCAAGAAGATATAGGAAAAGTAAATGGATATATAGAAGAAATGATAGAAGGACAGAAAGTAGTAAAAGTATTCAATTATGAAGATAAATCAAAAGAAAAATTTGATAAAATAAACGATGCACTATGTGATAGTAGCACAAATGCAAATATGTATGCAAATATATTAATGCCATGTATAATGAATATAGGAAATCTAGGATATGTATTTGTAGCAATAATAGGAGGAATGCTATCAGTAAATAATATATTAACAGTAGGAAGTATAGCAGCATTTTTACAATACATAAAAGCATTCACAAACCCAGTAGGCCAAGTATCACAAGAAATGAATTATGTTATAATGGCATTAGCAGGAGCAGAAAGAATATTTGCATTAATAGATGAGGAGCAAGAACAAGATGAAGGGTATGTAACACTAGTAAATGCAAAAATGGAAAAAGGAAAACTAGTAGAAGCAGACGAAAGAACAGGCCTTTGGGCATGGAAGCATCCTCATCATGATGGAAGAATAACATACAAAAAATTATGTGGGCATGTAGAATTTGAAAATGTAGACTTTGGATATACAGAAAATAAAATAGTATTACATGATATAACACTAGAAGCAAAAGAAGGACAAAAGGTATCATTTGTAGGAGCAACAGGAGCTGGAAAAACCACAATAACAAACTTAATAAACCGTTTTTATGATATACAAGATGGAAAAATAAGATATGATGGAATAAATATAAAGAAAATAAAAAAAGAAGACTTAAGAAAATCACTTGGAATGGTACTACAAGATACTAGTCTATTTACAGGAACAATCAAAGATAATATAAGGTATGCTAATTTAAATGCAAGTGATGAAGAAGTAGAAAACGCAGCAAAACTTGCAAATGCAGACCACTTCATAAAAAATCTTCCAAATGGATATGATACAGTAATATCAGGAGGAGGAGAAGGACTATCACAAGGACAAAGACAGCTTTTATCTATAGCAAGAGCAGCACTATATAATCCACCAGTATTAATATTAGATGAAGCAACATCTAGTATAGATACGAGAACAGAACAAATAGTACAAAAAGGTATGGACAGTCTAATGAAGGGTAGAACAGTATTTGTAATAGCACATAGACTATCTACAATAAGAAACTCAGATTTAATCATGGTTTTAGACCATGGAAGAATACTAGAAAGAGGAAATCATGAAGAATTAATGGCTAAAAAAGGCATGTATTATGCACTTTATACAGGAGCAATAGAAATAGATTAGAAAAAATTTCAACCAATGGGGACGGTCCTTTTTGGTTGAAATTTTTGTATAATTGTTTATATATTAGGAAAAATATTTATATAACTAAAATTTATAAAAGATAAGGAAATAAAAAGTTATGTATATATTTAGACCTCAAGCTATATATTTTGAAAAAAATATTGAGAATTATACTTTAGGTAAAGAACTATTAGCAAAGTATAAAGATATTCCAAAAATAGAGATTGAAAATCATAATAATATAGAAGAAATGAGAAATAAAAGTAATAAAGAATTTCTAAATATGAAAAGAAATTTGATAATTGGAGTAAGGAAAACTCATAAATTTGTTGAAAACCATAAAGTATCAGATTATTTAGTTCCATATACATCTTCAGGTTGTATAGCTAGCTGTATGTATTGCTATTTAGTTTGCAATTACAATAAATGTGCATATATGAGACTTTTTGTAAATAGAGAAGAGATGTTAAATAAGATTATAAAAACAGCACAAGAGAGTGAAAAAAGTCTTACTTTTGAAATAGGTAGCAATAGTGATTTGATATTGGAAAATACTATTACAAATAATTTAGTCTGGACTATAGAAAATTTTGGTAAAACAAATGGAGGAAAACTTACATTTCCAACTAAATTTGCATATGTAAATGATTTATTAAGTTTAAAACATAACAGAAAAATAATTATAAGAATGAGCGTAAATCCAGAATATATAATTAATAATGTTGAATTTGGAACATCTAAACTAAAAGATAGAATAGATGCTATAAATAAGTTGGCTGATGCAGATTATGAAATAGGAATCTTAATTGCCCCAGTTATATTTGTTGAAAATTGGGAAAATCTATATAATGACCTAATAATTTATTTATTTGATAATTTAAACAAAAAAGCTAAAGAAAAAATTTTTTTTGAAATAATATTTATGACATATAGCTATGTTCACAATGCTATTAATAAAGAAGCTTTTCCTAATAGTATTAATATCTATGATAAAGATAAAATGACAGTAAGAGGAAGGGGAAAATATATGTATAAATCAGACTATAAGAAATATGGAGAAGAATTTTTTAAAGAGAAATTAAAAAAATTTTTTCCTAATAATAAAATATGGTATATAGTATAATTAAAATAATTAAAAATCATTTGACAAATAAAAATATTAAATGTATATATAATATATAAGATAAAAAACAAAGGAGCATAAAACGCTTGAAACCATTGGGGCTGTATATATATATATATATATCGTAAGATTTAGTAGAAAAAATATATGCAAATATAGAGAAACTATGTATATTATACGAACGTAAAATTGTATATTATACATAGTTTATTTTATCATTAATATGCAATAATAAATACTTGCAAACATAAAAATACTATGATATAACATAAAAAGAATAAAGCTAAAGAAAAAAGAAATAATATAAACATAAGGAGGAATAGAAGTGAAAAGAAAAATTAGAAAGATAAAAGAAGAAACAAAGGAATAACACTTTTAGCATTAGTCGTTATAATAATAGTACTTTTGATACTTTCAGGAGTAGCAATATCATTTACTTTAGGAGAAGAAGGGATATTTAAAAGAGCAAAAGAAGGAGCAGAAATTTATCAAAATGCAAGTAAAAATGAGAAA
>CALXQA010000014.1 GCA_944390335.1 uncultured Clostridia bacterium | reverse complement strand
AAAGAATATATATAAAGAAAAATGAAGAAGGAAGTTATTGTACAGGACTAATAGGATATTTAGGAGAAGAAGGAGAAATAAAAGACTTAAGTATAGAAAAATCATATATACAAGGATATTATGAAACAGGGGCAATAGTAGGAAGAAATAGAGGAAAAATAATAAATTGTACAAATGAAAGTAAAGTAGTAGGAGACTACTTTCTAACAGGAGGAATAGCAGGAAGAAATACAAATACAATAGAAAACTGTACAAATAAAGGAGACATCTATGGAGGAGAAGCACAAACAGCAGGAATTGTTGGAAATGCCGGTAATGCATCTAGTTCTGAATATCAATCAGAAATTTTAAACTGTTACAATTCTGGATATATACATGGAATAGGTAATATGGGAGGAATTGCAAGCTGGGGAAATGGATTTAAAATTGTTAATTGCTATAATATAGGTAAATTGTATTGTGAAAATGAGGAAAGGGGTAGCAAAGGTGGAATTATTTGCAATATAAATGAAGAAGCGAATAATCAATGCATAAATAACTATTGGTTAGATACTTGTGGTGCAAGTTATGGAATTAATGAACTAAGTTCAAATGAAGGAGCAGAAAGTAAAACAGAAAGTGAATTGAAGGGACTTGCAAGTATATTATCAGATAAATATACAGATGATAAAAATAATATTAATAATGGTTATCCAATACTAAAATGGCAATTGGAGGAAAATAATAATTAAATTATATAATAGTATTTTAATCTTGTTTTTAGCAATATAAATTAATAAAAACAAGTATATATGAATAAAAAAATACAGAAGGTAACATAATAACGGATAAAGAAATTTTATAATTGCTATTGACATATAAGCCTTAAATGTGTTATTATAAATACTGTTACAAGAAATTGTAGCAGTAATACGGAGAGGTGGTCGAGTTGGTTTATGGCACCAGTCTTGAAAATTGGCGTAGGTTTGTAGCCTACCGTGGGTTCGAATCCCACCCTCTCCGCCATTTTTATATAATATTATGGAGCAGTACCCAAGCTGGTGAAGGGGAAAGTTTGCTAAACTTTTAGGTCGAGTAATCGGCGCGGAGGTTCGAGCCCTCTCTGCTCCGCCAAAAAATGGTATAAGGAAAATTATTCTTTATATCTTTTTTTATTGAAAAAGTAAATTGAATATTTTTAGATAAAATACAAATAAATACATTTTATATCGTAAAAATATCGTAAATTTTTTTATTATATTTTTTAAAATAAAAATGACAAAAATGGCAGTTTTTAAATAGTAGCACATATAATAAAAATAGTGCAGATTAACTCTACATTATTGCTTCAAATATTTTATTAACAGGACCAACAGCCATGTCTGCATTAGTTACATTAGAACTTATCTCTGTACCAAACCAATTAGGAAGTTTTAAATTAAATGCTTCAGCTTCAGAAGGAAATTCTATCTCTGAAAAGACTAGTGCATTATAAACTCCTGTAAAAACATCTAATTCAATTTTATAATTTTCATAAGGAATTATATACCTCTCTTTTTCTATTGTATTATAATTACTATTAATAGGAAGATTATTGTATTCTGCTTCTGTAATTTCTTTTTCTATTTCATTAACAGATATACCTACTTTTGCAGTTTTAATCGTATATGTATATTTATTAATATTATTTTCACATATTTTCCTTTTTCTAATTGCTGTAAAATTATCTATATAAAGATAATCTTGAATTATAGTTTTAGATTATATTTGCTTAAATCTAATTCGTTTATATTTTTTACTAAAAACTTTCTTTCTATTTTCATTATATTAACACCTCTTAAATACATAAAATAAGCCTTTACAGCTATTATTTTCATATACTATATAAAAGAATATTGATAAAAGCAAGGAAAATAACAATTTAATTGCCAAAAGAATATTATTAAAATCATTGACTATATATCAATATTTTGATAAAATATGTATATAATATTAATGGAGGTGTTTAGTATGCCAGTCATTAGGCCAAGTTCTGATTTAAGAAATAATTACAATGAAATTTCTACAATTTGTCATCAAACAAATAGTCCAGTATATATTACAAAAAATGGTGTTGGAGATTTAGCAGTAATGAGCATTGAATTATATGAACTTTTAACAGACAAGTATATATTATATAAAGAATTAGAAAAAGGAATAAGCTCGCTAGAAAAAGGAGAAAAATTTACTGAGGAAGAAGTGTACAAAGAATTAGAAAAAATATAGAAAGAGGGTTTATTTGTGAAAAAATACGGTATAGAATATTCAAAAGAAGCAAAAGAAGATTTAATAGGAATAAAGCAATATATAAAGTATAATTTACAAGAGTCAGAAATAGCAAATAAACTAATTTCAAAAATAAGAATGTCAATAAAGACTTTAAAGGATAACCCTGAAATATATGCAATTATTGATGATGACATAATAAGAAAGCTTGAAATAAGAAAATTGATAGTAGATAATTATATTGTATTTTATAGAATAAAAAATGATAGTATAGAAATTGTTAGAATTATGTATGGGAGAAGAAATTGGATAAATTTATTATAATACTCTAAAATAAACCATAATTTAATAAAACTACTATATTGAAAAAACATATAAATTATTAAAAAAATTAAAGAACATATTTAAAATAATATAATAAATAATGAGTTATCGTAAGAATATCGTGATTTAAAAATTAATAAAGCAAAAGTGTTGATATTCTGGGGAAAAAGAGGGTACAGTAACAGTTCGCTAAACTTTTAGGTCGAGTAATCGGCACGGAGGTTCGAGCTCTCTCTGCTCCGCCATATATAAGAAGGACTGTACTATTAAATAAAGTACAGTTTTTCTTTTTAAGTTGAAAAATATATATAATTATGATATATTTTAGAGGAGAAATAATATAAAGAAGGGATAAAAATGCCAATAGAACTAAAACAGTATTTTTGGGATACTGAATTTGAAAAATTAGATAAAGTAAAAAATAAAAGATATATAATTGCAAGACTATATTGTTATGGAGATTTAAAAGCTATAAAATGGGTAAATGATAATTATACTAAAGCTGATATAAAAGATGTTGCAAGGAATTGTAGAGATTTAAAACCATTAGTAGCTAATTATTTAAGGCAACAATATAATTTAAAAAAAGAGGAAATGGCATATTATATATGGACTTCCGCTATGAATTATGAATATTGGAAAGTAGGTAAATAATGTATTGGAATATAATAGATAAAGATAGATATAAATTATTGAAAGATATAACGGAGATAGTTACTATACCAGAATATTATATGATAGGTGGTACAGCTTTGTCTTTGCAAATGGGACTAAGAGAATCTTTTGATTTTGATTTTTGTGTGCCTGCACAGTTTAATAATGAGTTGCTTTTGGAAGAATTAAGAAAAATAGGAGAACTAGAAGTAAAACAAAACCAAAATGGAACTTGTGATGTAATACTTAATGAAGTACAAGTTAGTTTCTTTTATTATCCAAACAAAATAATCAAAGAATTAGTAACAACTAAAGAAATACCAAAACTAAAAATGGCAAGCATATTAGATATTGCAGTTATGAAAATAGTAGCAATAGGTGGTAGAGGAGCTAAAAAAGATTTCTTTGATTTATATAATATAATAAATAAATGTAAAATTTCAATTAAAGAGCTAGCAGATGGATTAATAAAAAAATGTGGAAATGAAACAAACTATGTTAATATTATAATGGGATTAAGTTATTTTGAAGATGCAGAACATGAAATATTACCCAAAACATTTGTAGAATATAATTGGGAAGAGATAAAAGAATTTTTTATTAATTATCAAAAAGAATTTAAGAAATATATTGAAAAAATGATATTGTAAGTAATAATTTATTGTAAAATGATTAGAATTTAAAAAACTAATAAATAGAAAGTGCTGATATTTTAAGAAAGAAGAAGTGTAGAATATTAACTTGATGAGATTTTAGGCTTTAATAATAAGTATAGAATTTAAACTTAATCTGTTTCAAAATATAGAGATATAAGGAAAATAATTCTTTATATCTTTTTTATCTTAGCTGGAAAATGTATAGAATTATGATATAATATTGCAATATAAAGTAATAAAGAGGTAAATATGGATTTTAAGCAAAAAGTAAATGAAAGAGCAGGTAAATATACACATAGAGAAATTGAACTAGCCAAAAGTCATTTATATGATGTAAGGAAAATGTTAATAAAAATAAGTAAAGAGAATAATTTATCTATAATTGAGAGTATTAACCTTTTCTATAACAATTTACTAAAAAATATAAAAGAATTTTCAAGTACTGATCAAACAGACTTTTATAGAGTTAGAATATTAGAACATATATTAAAATCAAGAAATTATAGTAGTATAGTAAATAAAGCCATAGAAGATGGTGTATATTGTGAAACATCAGAGATAAATTATAATGGAAACATTGAAAATGACATTAATGCACTGTTTAAAGAATACTATAATCTTATATATGTATATAAATTACAAAGATTAAAAGACGAATGTAAGAAAAATCCTAATAATCAAAGGATCGTAAATCAATTTAAACAAATAAAAGAAGAAAAAGAAAAATTACAAAATAGAACATTTACATTGTACGAACTTAAGAAATTTGAAGATAGTCAAAAAGAATTTTTTGAGAAATTATACAAGAAATTAAGAGCAATAGTATTAGATGATTTTTGCTCTAGTTTAAATATAAAATTAAATTTTATGTATAAAATGGGTTGGATAGATAAATATATAAAGCAATATAATCATATGTTAGAAAAAGTATTTTTATCATCAGTTTTAGGAATTGATAATGTAGAAGAATGCTATAAGAATATAATAAAAGATTTCAATCCATCAAAAATATCAATGCAAGAAATGTTAGCATTAAATGCATTTTGGACAAATAGATTTACAAAAGAAGTAGAGAGAATAAACGAATCTTTATACATATTAGGAAGGTCAAAAAAGATAGAAGACTTTGTAAATGATGAAAATAATATACCATCAGATGAAAATATTAGAGAATATATAGCAGAATATAGACTAGTTGTACCTAATTTTACAAAATATAAACTAAAAAGAAAAGAAGATCTAAAAGAGATAGAATTTCTAGATGATAAAAGATTTGCAAAATTTTCATTAGATGCAAGCCAGTTATTTTCTAAAAATGATATAAATATATATGGAATAGATAAATTAAATGATTTAATATTTGAAATCCTTAAACTAAATAATTACACTCAATTATTATATGACCAAAAAGATATGATAATTGAAAACATGCTTACATACATATCTAATACTAATGCATATATAAATGCAGGAT
Organism: uncultured Clostridia bacterium; assembly: GCA_944390335.1. Taxonomy (GTDB): domain Bacteria; phylum Bacillota; class Clostridia; order TANB77; family CAG-508; genus CAG-793. The sequence goes on along the minus strand of CALXQA010000014.1, from coordinate 16,820 downwards.
ATGTTATTCAAGATGAAGAAATTTCAGCAAATAATAAAGCACTAATATGTATTGATTTAAAAGGATATAATGCACCAATAATGCTTCACTATCATAAAGATAAACTAAAAGAAATTATAAAAGAATTAACAGGAAGTGCAGAAATACCTGTATACAGAGGAGAAAAAGATTTTATAGAACATAATCAAAATAATGGAAAAGATGGAGTAATAGCTACAAATATACTTTTTCCATTAGATAGAAATCAAAGAATAAACATAATAAAAAGAGCAGGAAGCTTAAAAAAGAGTGATACCAATTATAGATATGTTAATCATATATCATGGTCAATAAATCCAAAAAAAGATATGCCAGAAGGTATAAATGAAAGTAGGAAAACAATAGATTTAGATACATTAGAAGTAAAAATAGATGAAAAAGAAAAGAAAAAGAAAGTGAAGTAGATTTTTTCTACTTCACTTTATATGTTTAATACCTAAATCTTTTAATTTATCTTCAACCTTTTTCTTAAACATGTAGCTGTTAAGATTTTGAATATATATAGAATACATACCAGCACGATTAGCACCCCATATATCAGAAATTCTATTATTACCAATAACAGCAATTTCATTTGGACTTAAACCCATTTTCTCAGCCATATCCAAAAAAGGTTTTTTTAAAGGTTTACAAGCAAACTTTTTAGTTGTAGAAATATTAATAGTCTTTAAAATAGTTTTACTAACATAAGGATTATTACTTAATATAGATAACTTTAAGCCTCTTTCCTTGGCTCTTTTTAAGAAATTAAGAGTATCAACAGATACAATCTTATTTCTTATTAAAGTACCATCAAAATCAAAAATTAGCCCTTTAATATGAATATCATTTATTAAATAATCTAAACTTATGTCAGATATATTACTATAGCTTTCTTTAGGCATTAAATGTCCCATAAAGCCTCCTTAAACATTTTGCATTTTTTTATCTTTAGAATTTTCTTCATAAACCTTTTTAATTTCATTTTGCTTTTGCTTTAAATTATCTTTAGCAACAGCCATTAATAACTTAATTCTATTAGTTTGATTAGCTTCACTAGCACCTGGGTCATAATCTATAGGAGAAATATTAGCCTCAGGATATTTATCTCTAATTGTTTTTATAACACCTTTTCCAACCACATGATTAGGTAAACATGCAAATGGTTGAACACATACTATATTAGGAATACCATGCTCTATATATTCTACCATTTCAGCAGTCAAAAACCATCCTTCACCAGTTTGATTTCCTATTGAAAGAATATCTTTTACATTTTCCTCTAATTTAAAGATATCACAAGGTTGCATATATCCCTTTTTAGATTTTGATAATGCTATTCTTTCATCTTTTTCTAAAATATCAATAAGTTTAATTGCTAATTTAAATATTTTAGCTTTAGTACTATCTGTTTTTATTAATCTGTTAAATGTTATTTTATGTGTAGCTATAAACTTTATAAATCCCATAAAATCTGGAAGAATAACCTCAGCACCTTCAGCCTCTAGCTTATCTGCAATGAAATTATTACCAAAAGGTTGATATTTTATAAGTACCTCTCCAACGATTCCAACTTTAGGTTTTTCTATAGAGGTATCTAATTCAATCTTCTCAAAATCATCAACCATATCATAAATATTTTTCTTAAATTCTTTCATTGAAGATTTAGCAACTAAAACTTTGCACTTTTCAATCCACTTATCAAATAAAGCTTGTGTTTCTCCTTTATGTACTTCATATGCTCTATTTTTAGTTAGCAGTTTTTGCAAAATATCACCATATATTACGCACTTAATTAAATTCTCAATAAGTTTAGGAGTAAGTTTAAAACCAGGCATTTTTTCCATACCAACTACATTAAATGATATAACTGGAACATTAGGAAAACCTGCATCTTTTAATGCTTTTCTTATAAATCCAATATAATTTGTTGCTCTACATCCACCACCTGTTTGAGACATAATTAAAGCAGTTTTATTTATATCATATTCACCTGATTCTAAAGCCTCAATCATTTGTCCTGTTGTTAGAATAGAAGGATAACAAGCATCATTATTAACATATTTTAAACCAACTTCTACTGTATGAGGTGTACATTCTCTAAGTAAATGAACATTATATCCACAAGATTTTACAGCAGATTCTAATAATTCAAAATGTATTGGTGCCATTTGTGGAATTAATATTGTATAATCTTTCCTCATATCTTTAGTAAATATTTTTTTATCAATTTCATAATTACCATTATTAGATTGAGCATCTTTCTTTTTATTAATTCTCTTATTCATACTAGCTAGAAGTGAACGGATACGTATTCTTACAGCACCTAAATTATTTACTTCATCAATTTTTATAAGTGTATACATTTTATCATAACTTGATAATATTTCTTCTACTTGGTCTGTAGTTACAGCATCTACACCACAACCAAATGAATTTAGTTGTATTAGTTCTAGGTTATCATGTTTTCCAACAAAATCTGCTGCAGCATAAAGTCTTGCATGATATACCCATTGGTCAACTACTCTAATAGGTCTTTTTACCTCTGTTAAATTAGATATACTATCTTCTGATAATACACATAAGCCTAAAGATGTAACTAAAGTATCAATACCATGATTAATTTCAGGGTCTACATGATAAGGTCTACCAGCAAGTACTATTCCATGTACGTTATTTGTATTCATATAGTCTAATGCTTCTTTACCTTTTTTATGAACATCTTCTTTAAAAGCTTGATACTCTTTTTCTGCTTCTATTGCTGCATTTATAAGTTCTTTTCTAGTAAAGTTATATTCTTCAAACTCTGGAAGTGATAATATACTTTCAGCTAATTTCTTTGGTTCAAATGGTAAAAATGGATTAAGAAATTTTATACCTTTTTCTTTTATTTCTGGTATATTATTTTTTAATACCTCAGAATATGAGATTACTATAGGGCAGTTATAATGGTTATCTGCTTTTTCATATTCTTTCCTAGAATATGGCATACATGGATAAAATATAGTTTTTATTCCAGCATTTATTAAACTCATGATATGTCCATGAGAAAGTTTAGCAGGATAACATACTGATTCTGATGGCATTGATTCCATTCCTTTTTCATATGTTTTTCTATTACTTTTTTCAGATAGTATTACTCTAAATCCTAGTTTAGTTAAAAATGTAAACCAGAAAGGATAGTCCTCATACATGTTTAGTACTCTAGGAATTCCAATAGTTCCTCTTTTTGCCTCTTTTTCTTCTAAAGGAGTATAGCTAAATAATCTTTCAAACTTATATTTATATAGGTTTGGTAATTCTTTCTTTCCTGTAACTATTCCTTCACCTTTTTCACATCTATTACCTGATATATGTCTTTGTCCATTATTGAATTTATTAATAGTAAGTAAACAATGATTTTCACAACCATTACATCTTATATGAGATGTTTCTATCTTTAAATTATCTAAATCACTTTCTTTAGAAATCTTAGATATGTACTCCATATCTAAATTAGCTTCATATTGCTTTCTTGCTAAAATTGCTACACCATATGCACCCATTAATCCAGCTATATCAGGTCTTATAACTTCTTTTCCAACTATTAATTCAAAAGCACGAAGAACAGCATCATTATAGAAAGTACCTCCTTGTACTACTATATGCTTTCCAAGTGTATTTACATCTCTTACTTTCATTACTTTTTGTATAGCATTTTTTATAACAGAATATGAAAGACCTGCAGATATATCACCTACACTTGCCCCTTCTTTTTGGGCTTGCTTAATTTTTGAGTTCATAAATACAGTACATCTTGAACCTAAATCTACAGGATTTCTAGCTTCTAAAGCAGCCTCTACAAAGTCTTGTATAGATAAATTTAAACTTTTTGCAAAAGTCTCTATAAATGAACCACAACCTGATGAGCATGCTTCATTTAACATTATATTATTTATTGTTCCATCTTTTATTTTTATGTATTTCATATCTTGTCCACCAATGTCAACAATACTTGTAACATCAGGCATAAATCTTTGAGCTGCTGTAAAATGTGCTATTGTTTCTATTTCATTTAAATCTACATTTAATGCTGTTTGAATTAATTTTTCTCCATAACCTGTAACACCGCTGTACCTGATTATAGCTGTTTTAGGTAATACCTTATATAATTCTCTTAGCATTTCCATAACACTTTTTAAAGGATTTCCTTCATTGCTACGATAAAGAGAATATAGAAGTCTATCATTTTTGTCTGTTACTACTAATTTTGTTGTAGTAGAACCAGCATCTATACCTATAAAACAATCACCTTCAAATGTTTTTAAATCACCTTTTTCTACTTTATCTTTATCATGCCTTTTTTTAAATTCTTCATATTCCTCATTAGTAATAAATAATGCAGAAAGAGGTTTTGATGTAGAATCATGTGATGATTTTAGCATTTGAATTTTTGCTTTTAATTTTTCATTTGATATTGGCTTGTTTTCTAAAGAATCTAAAGCTGCTCCTTTTGCAACTAGTAAGTGTGCAGATTCTGGTACAATAGTTGATTCTTTAGTTAAGTGTAATGTATCTATAAATCTTTGTCTTAATTCAGATAAATAGTTTAATGGACCTCCAAGAAATGCTACATTTCCTCTTATAGGTCTACCACAAGCTAAGCCACTTATAGTCTGATTTACAACCGCTTGAAATATAGATGCAGCAATATCTTCTTTATCTGCACCTTCATTTAGTAAAGGTTGTACATCTGTTTTGGCAAATACTCCACAACGTGATGCTATAGGATATATTATCTTATGATTTTTAGCAAGTTCATTTAAACCTTGTGCATCAGTATTAAGAAGTGATGCCATCTGGTCTATAAATGCTCCAGTTCCACCTGCACAAGTTCCATTCATTCTTTGTTCAATAGATTTACCAAAGTATACAATTTTAGCATCTTCTCCACCTAGTTCTATTACAACATCTGTTTGTGGGATATATTTTTCAACAGCTCTTTTACAAGCTACTACTTCTTGAATAAAAGGTACATCAAGAAATCTAGCAGCAGACATAGCTCCTGAACCTGTTAATGCTATTGTATATGAATAATCTGAAAAATCTTTTGCAAGTTTTTCTAAAACTTCACATACAGTATTTTTGGTATCAGAAAAATGTCTTTGATAATTTTCATATATAATATTTAGGTCTTCGTCCATTACTACAATTTTTACAGTTGTAGAACCAACGTCAAGACCAACATGTAATATTTTATTCATTATTTTCTCCTTTTTTAGGCATAAAACCTCTTTCATATTTTATATGGAAAATACGAATTTGTCAATAAAATCTAAGAGTTAATAATTAACAAAAGTATAAAATATACCTGCATAATTAGATAAATAATTTCATATTATTGTTTCAAGGAGGAGAGTGTAAATTATGAATAAATTAAAAAAATTTAAGAAGGTAAATAAACCAGATGGTGTAATAAATAATGAGAATAATGCTAATGAATCTAAAAAAAAGAAAAGTAGGGTTATAAAAATTATAGCTATATTTTTAATAATACTAATAATTGCATTATTAATATTTTTTAATGTATCCACAGAAGTGGTACAAAATGTGGATAATGAAACGGAAATTGAGCCTGAGCAGGAAATTTCTGAAGAACAAATGAGACAAACCTTGATTACTTTGTATTTTGAGGATAAAAATAGTATGCAGTTAGTAAAAGAAGAAAGAAATGTAGATGCTAAAGATTTAATAGATAATCCATATTTATATGTAGTAAAAATGCTTATACAAGGTCCAAAGGATGAGAACTTACAAAATCCAATACCTCAAGATACAAAAGTTAATAAGGTGGAATTTAAGAATAAAGAATATTGTGTATATGTGGATTTATCAAAAGAATTTTTTAACTCTTCTGGAATGAATGCAATTTATTCTATAGTTAATACTCTTACAGAATTTAAAGAAGTAAATAGTGTAAAGATACTTATTGATGGGGAAGAAAATAGTCAATATAAAGAAAGTTTTGTAAGGAAAGATTAAGAATATAATAAAGAGAAAATGGTAAAGATATAAAAAGGATATTGGAATAGAATTTTGAAAAGTGTATATTAAAATACATGAAAAGTGTATATCAAAACTATTGAAAAGTGTATATTAATGTAATATTTATGATTAAAAATGAGTCTAAGAAAATAAAAAGATATAAAAAACATAATAAAACTACTAATAATTTAAAATAACACAAAAATCTAGTAATTTTGATAATTTTATGTTATACTAATAATATCATATTAAAGGAATTAAGCTTACATTTGATAAAATTATAAACATATATAAAATAATTATAAAAAGTAAAGGAGAGTGATAAAAATGATGTACTATTATTGTAAATATGCCGATGAAACAGAAGTTGTTTTCTCACATATTATGAAAAATGAAAATGGGGAAGAAATTATACATGTACATTTTGAAAGACCTACTGAAAAAGGATTTGATAGTGTAAGATTCGAACTTCCAAGTTGTAAAATATTATACAAAGATGGGAATTATACAGATGAAGAAATAGAAATGTTTAGAACTGTAGTGGAAAGAGGTATGCCATCTTTCTATAGATGGGCAAGACAAGGAGGGATACTTAGTGCCTAATATATTAGAGATGTTACGGATATAAAATTTATTTTTGGTCAAATGAAAATAATGAATTTATTCATATACATATTTCAAAAGGAAAACCAACGCCTAATTCTACAAAAGTATGGCTAACCAAAAGTGGTGGGTGTATTTTAGCAAATAATAAAAGTAAAATTCCAAGTAAAGAATTGACAGAATTATTAGAAACAATAGTTAATAACTATTTTTATATAATATCAGAATGGAAAAAACATTTCCCAGAGCAAGAAGTAAGATTCTATTGTTGATATATATAATATGACTAAGTAGTAACTTTGCATTTTTCTTTAATATTTTATAGGAAGAGAATGACTAGAAAGTTTGCTTCTCTATGTGTTTAAGAATGTATTTTGAACTTTTTTCTTGCCTTTTAAAGTTTTAAATAAAAGTCTATGAGTTAATACAAAAAACTAGCTATTATCGTAAATAAAATATATATGTAAGAGGTATCAAAAATATCTCTTTTTTGTAATTTTAAAAATAAATTGCTTTATATTGATATTAATAAAATTAAAATAAAAAAGAAAAATAAAGAATATGATGAGGGTAAATTATAATAAAAAGATGCATAAAAAAATATAGAAAAATAATCCAATAAATAAATGCAGTAAAAAAATAGGTATTTAATCTTTACTCATTATAGAATAAATACTGTTATTTACTTATATTCTCTTTCATGATATAATTTAGGCATTATGGAAAGAATAGATGATTTACAATATAAAGGATTAAAAATAATACAAAATCCAGAGTGGTTTTGCTTTGGAATAGATAGCATTCTTTTAACAGAATTTGCAAAGGATATGAAGAAGAATAGTACTATTGCAGATTTAGGAACTGGTACAGGGATTATTAGTATTTTGATGTCTAAAAAAGTAGATGCTAAAAAAGTGTATGGAATAGAATTTCAAAAAGATGTAGCAGAGATGGCTAAAAGAAGTGTTATATTAAATAATCTCCAAGATAAAGTAGAGATATTAAATGAAGATGTTGGAAATATATCAAGTATAAAAAAGAATACTATAGATTATGTTATAACTAATCCACCATATAAAAAAGAGGGTACAGGTATAATAAGCAGTGATAATAAAAATATGTTATCAAGACATGAAACTACAGTGAAATTAGAAAAGTGGATAGAAATTTCAAAAGATTTACTTAAAGACAACGGTGCAATATATATGGTAAATAGACCTGAAAGATTAAATGAAATTATAAATATAATGACAAAATATAAACTAGAACCTAAAAGAATAAGGTTTGTATATCCTAAAGTAAATAAAGATGCCAATTTAGTACTTATAAAAGCAACAAAGTATGGTAAAAGCTTTTTAAAAATAGAAAGACCTCTTATAATTTATAAAGAAGATGGAACATATACAGATGAAATTTTAAATATATATAATGATGGGAGTAAAAAATAGATTAAATGGATAAAGGTATAATATATTTAGTAGCAACACCAATTGGAAATTTAGAAGATATAACATTAAGAGCCATAAGGATATTAAAGGAAGTAAACCTAATTGCAGCAGAAGATACTAGGCAAACTTTAAAGTTGCTTAATCACTTAGGAATAACTAAACCATTAGTAAGTTATCATAGACATAATGAAGATGTAAAAACAGATTTTTTAATTCAAAAATTAAATAATGGTGAAAATATAGCAATAGTTACAGATGCTGGAACCCCCGCTATATCCGATCCAGGTGAAGAGATTGTAAAAGAAGCAATAAAAAACAATATAAAGATTGTACCAATACCTGGAGCATGTGCTTTAATTAATGCATTAATAGCTTCCGGACTAGATACAAAAGAGTTTTCTTTTTATGGATTTTTACCATTAAATAAAAAATTAAGAAAAGAAAAATTAGAGAAACTAAAATTAGAGGAAAAAACTTCTATATTATATGAAGCACCTCATAAATTAATTAATACTTTAGATGATTTATTAGGCACTTTAGGAAATAGAGAGTGTGTATTAGCAAAAGAATTAACTAAAGTGCATGAAACATTTCTAAGAGGTGATATTCAAAGTATATTAGAAAAATTAAAAGAAAATACACCTAAAGGAGAGTATATTTTATTATTAAAAGGTGAAAAAATTGAAAAAGAAAATGCTTTAAATAATCTATCATTACAAGAACATTATTCATACTATGAAAAACAAGGTTTAGATAAAAAGGAGATAATTAAGAAAATAGCTAAAGATAGAAATGTTGCTAAAAATGAAATATATAAACAGTTTATATAAATAAAATCTAAAAATGTGATAAACTACCATTAAAAACTTTCTAAAAATGTGAAAAAACTATATTGAAATGTTTATAAAAATGTGATATAATTTACATATTAGGAGAAATAATATGGAAAGATTAAAAAGAAAAATAGATGAATATTTAGTTGAATGGAAGAAAAATAAAAATAGATTACCTTTAATCATAAAAGGAGCAAGGCAGATAGGAAAAACGAATTCAATTAGAAATTTTGGAAAAAACAATTATAAAGTATTCATTGAAATAAACTTTGCACTAATGCCACAATTTAAATCAATATTTGAAGAAGGATTTAATGTGGATAATATAATAAAAAGAATAACTTTGAAAATGCCAACTATACAGATTGAAGAGCATAATACATTAATATTCTTTGATGAAATGCAAGAATGCATAAGTACAGCCACATCATTAAAAGCATTTAAAGAAGATGGAAGATATGATGTTATTTGTTCAGGTTCTTTGATGGGAATCAATTATAAAGAAATTGAATCAAATAGTGTAGGAAATAAAGAAGACTATATTATGCATTCACTGGATTTTGAAGAATTTTTATGGGCTAAAGGATATAAAAAGGAAGTAATAGAAGATTTATATAATCACATGCTAGATACAGCTCCATTAAGTAATATGATGTATGATGTAATGCTTTCTAATTTTAAGGAATATATGATAACAGGAGGAATGCCTGCTATAGTAAGTAGATTTATTGAAAATAGAAATTTTAGTGGTATTCTACAAATGCAGCAACAGATTTTAATTGATTATGAAGAGGATATAACAAAATATGCTGGAGGATTAGACAAAACCAAAATACTTAATTGTTATAGAAAAATACCAGTATTTCTTGGAAATAAAAATAAAAAGTTTCAAATATCAAAAGTGACTACTGGAGCAAGAAGTAGGGAGTATGTAGGTGTAATAGAATGGCTTGAAAATGCTGGAATAGTAAATGTTTCTTATTCAATGGAACATCCAAGCCTTCCTTTAAAAGGAAATTATAATCCAGACAATTATAGGTTATATTTTGCAGATACAGGGCTATTAATAGGTTCATTAGATGAAGAAGTTCAAGAAGATTTAAGGAATAATGAGAATATGAATACATATAAAGGTGCTATATATGAAAATATAGTCAGTGATATGTTGGTAAAAGAAGGATATAAACTATATTTCTATAGAGATGATTCAAAAAAAATAGAAATGGACTTTATGATTAGAGATAAAGACTCTTTGATACCAATTGAAGTAAAAGCAAATAATAATAAGGTAAATTCTTTAAATAATTTAATTAATGGTTCTATATATAAGGATATAAAATATGGAATAAAGTTATGTAATAAAAATATAGGATTCAATGGGAAATTTTATACTTTTCCTTATTTTCTAACATTTTTATTAAAAAGATATTTGAAAGAAAAAGTAAGATAAATTAATAAATAAATAGTTAATTAAAACTCTACATATATAAATTAATATATAAGTAGAGTTTTTTATTAATTATTGAATATTTTTCATTTCATTTAAGCATTTTTCACAAACGTTTTTTCCTTTGTACTCTTTTACATTCTTAGAGCTTCCACAAAATACACAATCAGGTTGATATTTTCTTAGTATGATTGATGTTCCTTCTACATAAATCTCTAAAGAATCGTTGTTAGAGATATCAAGTTTATTCCTCATTTCCATTGGTATTACGAATCTACCAAGTTCGTCAATTTTTCTAATTATTCCAGTTGATTTCATATTTTTTTCCCTCCCAATTTGAATATTCTGGAACATTATATCATATATTTATGGAAAATGCTAGTATAAATTAAAAAATATTTGAATATAAATTAATGAGGTTTTTATATGTTAAATTATTTATGGCCAATTTTTATTATTATTTCTTTTGTTTTTGCTATTATAAGCGGAAATATAGAAAATTTAAATAGTTCTATTTTTGAGTCTATAGATTCGGTAATAAGTCTTTCAATGACTTTAGTAGGTACTATGTGCCTTTGGTGTGGAATTATGGAAGTTGTTAAGAATACATCTATTATGTCTAAGCTCACTAAATTACTAAAGCCTGTAATATTATGGCTTTTCCCAGATGCTAAATATAATAAGGAGGCTTTAGATAATATTTCTATAAATGTAGTTTCTAATATTTTAGGTTTAGGTAATGCTGCAACTCCAGCTGGTATTAAAGCTTTAGAGAGTCTTAAGGAAAGTAGTAATGATAAATTATCTTTAAGTGATTCTATGATGATGCTTATTGTTCTAAATACTACTTCTATAGAACTTATTCCTACTACTGTTATTGCAATAAGGCAGTCTTTAAATTCTCAAAATCCAGCAAGTATTATTATTCCTATATGGATATCAACTATTATTGGAACAATTGTTGGAATTTTATCAACTAAATTTTTGATTAAAAGGAGTAAAAATTAATGACTTTTTTTTCAGCAATGATAATACCTATAATTATTTCTATAGTTCTTTTTATAGGCTTAAAGGAAAAAAAGAATGTTTATGATATTTTTGTAGATGGTGCTAAAGAAGGAATTAAAATTACTTTGAAATTGTTTCCTACAATGATTGGCATTTTTTTGGCTATATATATGCTTAGAAGTTCTGGATTTATTGATTTTTTGGTTAATATTTTTTCTAATGTGACTAAATTTTTTAGTATTCCTAGTGAAGTTCTTCCTTTAATACTTATTAAACCTATTTCAGGAAGCGGTTCTATGGCAATTGCAACTGAACTTATGACTAAGTTTGGCCCTGATAGTAATATAGGTATAATTGCTGCAACTATTATGGCTTCTTCTGAAACTACTTTTTATGTTATAGCTTTATATATGAGTCAAGCTAAAGTTAAGAATAGTAGAAAAATTGTTATACCAGCATTACTTGCAGATTTTGCAAGTATCATTTCAGCTATAATTTTCTTTAATTTGTAAATATAAATAATATGTCGATTTTTGTCATACGATTTAGCTTGACATATTATGGAAAGTGTTGTATATTAATAGTATCTTTTTAAGGAATATTATGATTTATGATTATTTATTTCATTTTATTTATATCAATATTTTTTCTAGTCAGAAAAATTATATCAAAGATAATATCCAAAAAAATATTAAAAAGAATAAAAGATAATTAGTTTTTACTTTTGTAGAGGAAATTTTTAATGATTATTCCTTATCAAAATTTTTTGTTCAAGAAATTTTAATCCATTAATTTATATTTTTTGTGCCCCCCAATTACATAAAAATATATTTCCTCTACAAATTAATATATATTATTTTCCTATCAAGATATATAGAGCTTTTAAATTTATTTATGATATGTTTCATTATTATTAATTTTAAAGGCTCTATATATTTGTTCTAATAAGAATACTCTTATTAACTGATGAGGAAATGTCATTTTTGAAAAACATATAGATTTATTACATGTATTTTTTACTTGTTCATTAAATCCTAAAGAGCCACCAATAATATATGTTATTGTACTATTAGTTAAAGATATTTCATTTAAAAGATTTGCGAATTCTACAGAATTATATTCTTTACCTTTTAAATCTAAGCATATATTATAACTTTCTTTAGGTAAATGTAAAAGTATATCTTTACTTTCTAAATCTTTTATTTGTTTTTCTATATTTTCATTTGTTTTATCTGGTATTTTTTTATCAGGTAATTCTATTATATTTAAGTTACAATATTTAGAGAGCCTTTTTGAATATTCAGAAATTGCATCTTTTAAATATTGTTCTTTTATTTTTCCTACACATATTATATTTATTTTTATCATATTACCTCCAGTATTTTTTTAATATTATATATTATTTTTCTTAGATATTAAATAGGAGAGATTTATTAAATAAATAATAAATTAAAAATAATAAAAATAAATAATAATATAAATAATTAATTTAAAAATAAAATAGAAAATAAATAAATAAAAAAATAATTAAAAAATAAAAAAGCAAATAATAAAATAAATAAATTAAAAAATAAAAAATTAAATAATAAAATAAATAATAAATAAATAATAAATTAAAAAATAAAAAATTAAATAATAAATAAATAATAAATTAAAAATAATAAAAAAATAATTAAAAATAATAAAAATAAATAATAATATAAATAATTAATTTAAAAATAAAAATATAAAAATAATTAAATAAATAATAAAAATAAAAAATAGATAAAAATAAATAAATTAATTAAAATAAATAAAAATAGTAATATAAATAATTAATTAAAAAATAATAAATAAATAAAAATTAATTAATAATAAAAATAAATAATTAAAAAAAGAAAAATAAATAAAATTATTTTTTATATGAAAGAGATAAAAAAGGATAACTTATATAAATATATCAAAAAGACAAATAAAAAATAAAGAAAAATCTTATATATAATACAGATACTATAATTAATTAATAATTGTTATATTTCTAGTTATACTTTACAAAAAGACAAACTGCAAAAAGATGCTTTAAATATAAAAGTTTTTAATATAGAGGAACTTGATAGCCTACTTTAGGTAGGAGTCTCTAATTAAGTAGTTACATTGTACTCAAAAATATATAGGAAATAAGCAATATATAGAAAAGTATAAAAGATTTTATCAAAAATATAAATTTAAAAGAATAGTATACATAAAACAAGAATATGAAAGATTTAATAATATAAATAAATAGTAATATAATAGTTTAATTGTCATTTAAGCAATGTTAAAAAGGGAGAAAAAAGTAAAAAAAAACTAAAAATTTAAAACTAAAACGAAAAATGTACTTTTTGAGAGAATTTTAAGTAAAGAAAATTATAAAAAAGTCATTGGCAAAAAGACATAATAGAAATGAGAAGAATCAAATATTGGTAAATTGATAAAATAATAAATTATTAAAATTTTATAGAAAATAGCATGAGAAATATTGTAAAAGTAACGCTTAAAGTTCTTAAGGAAAGTGAAAAAGATAAAAAAATGAGACAAAATCTAAAAAAGGAACAGCTGTACGACAGTTTTTTGAAAAAATGAATAAAAGTTTCAGATACAAAACTGATTCAAGCTATTGATTGTCAAAATAACAATAAATTATATAGCAATTTATATATTAGATTTTATATAGAATGTATATCAGGAATAATTATAATATAATCAATATGACAAGTTTTATTTCTGTGAGTTTAATATAAAAGGTTGGCAAGAATTGTAAATTCAAAATTTTATTTTAGGTACTTATTGATAGGCAGAAATTACTAAAAATAGAAAATTAAAATTCAAAATAAAAATAATATTTTAAAATATTAAAATTAAAATATAAAAATAAAAAAATTAAAATAATTAAATTATAAAATAAAAATAATAAAATGAAAAAATATTAAATAAAATTATAAATAATAAAATATAAAATAAAAATTATAAAAATAAAAAATTTTAAAATAATAAAAAATATAAAAAAATTATAAAATAAATTAAAAAATATAAAATAAAATTAAAAAAGTAAAATATTAAATAATTAAATTATAAAAAATAAAATAATAAAATTAAATTAAAAAATATAAAATAAAATTATAAAAGTAAAATAAAAAATATTAAAATAAAATTATAAGAATAAAATTTAAAAATATTAAAATAAAATTATAAAAAATAAAATATTAAGATTAAAATATAAAAATATAATAAAATTAAATAATAATATTATTAAAGAAAAAATTTTAAACTTAAGTAATTAAATTAGAAAATAAAATTAATTAATAAAATAAATTTTATAATATAAATTATAAAAAATATGTAAAGATTAAAATTAGTATAAGTAAGAAAATAAATATTTAAAATTATTACAGTATATCAAAAAGACAAATGCATCAAAACCAAAATTGTATATTATAGTAAGAAATAATAGATATAACTTAATTTAAAAATAAGAATTATTTTATTTACAAAAAGACAATTTATAAAAAATATACAATTTAGTACTCAAAGGAAAATTGGTTATGTTATAGAGATTCATATTATAATATTGTGCTATTAAATAAACAATATTAAATCTATAAAGATATAGGAAATATAAGATTTATGGATATTTTTTATTAAAAATAAATTATATGGCAGATTTATATGTTAGTATACATAATAATATTGTGAATATCAATTGAATAGTAAAATATATATGCAAAAATGCAATTATTGTCTTTTAGGTATAGTCAAAAATGAAGAAAAAAGAGAAAAATCATTAGAAAAAAGTAAGAAAAGGTTGAAAAAAGGAAAAAATAGATAATAGAAATGAATAATTTTAAGAAAAAATTCATTGTCATAAAAGCAATTTATAAATGTATTATGCATCGTGTTATAGACAAGTATTCATAATAAGATATTATATAAAAGGCAAAGGTATATACATATTTTGGATAATTTATAGCTATTAGATGTTGAGGAACAAATAAAATCTTAAAAAGTTAGTTAAATAATTAAATACTAAACAATTGTATTGTTGTAGAATACGAATTAAATGTAAAAATAGGGATAATCATATAAATCAACCCATTTATGCTAAAATGACAATTTAATATAGAAAAATAGATATAATAAAAAAATTACAATTTTAAGAATAAATATTTAGACGGATAACTTTTATGACAAAAAATAAAACGAAGAAAATTAAAAAGTAAAAAGTTTATTACAGTTTTTTAAAAGGAAATTTTTGTAAATATTTTATTAGAAAATTTAAGAAAATTATATTATAACTCTAAATTAATTATATAACAAAATTGTATAATTAATTTAATAAAAAAATTAAAATAAATAATATATAAAATAAAAACAAAAATTAATTAAAATAAATAAATAAAATTATTAATAAAAATATATAATAATAATTAAATTAAAAAAATAAGTTAATAAATAATTAAATAGAAATTTATAATAATAAAAAAATAAATAATAAAAAATTAAATTACTAAATAATTAAACAAAATTATAAAAATAGTAAAAAGTATAAATCAAATATTAAATAATTAATAAATAAAAAATAATAATAAATTAATTAAAAAATAAATTAATAAATAATTAAATATAAATTATAAAAATAAAATAAGTATTAAATTAAAAATAATTAACTAAGAAATAAAATAATAATTAATAAATAAAAAAATAATAAATAATTAAATAGGGATTTATAAAAATAAAATTAATTAATTAAAAATAAGTTAGTAAAAAATAATGAATAAAAAATTGAATTAATAAATAATTATAAAAATAATAAAAAGTATAAATTAAATATTAAATAATTAATAAATAAAAAATAATAATAAATTAATTAAAAAATAAATTAATAAATAATTAAATAAAAATTATAAAATAAAATAAGTATTAAATTAAAAATAATTAACTAAAAAATAAAATAATAATTAATAAATAAAAAAATAATAAATAATTAAATAGAAATTTATAAAAATAAAATTAATTAATTAAAAATAAATTAGTAAATAATTAAATAATAATTATAAAATAAGAATTAAAATAAATAATAAAAAAATTAAATTACTAAATAATTAATAGGAATTATAAAGATAGTAAAAAATATGAATTAAATATTAAATAATTAAAAAATAATAATAAACTAATTAAAAAAATAAATTAATAAATAATTAAATAGAAATTATAAAATAAGAATTAAAATAAATAATTAAAAATAAATTACTAAATAATTAAATAATAATTATAAAAATAAAATAAGTATTAAATTAAAAATAATTAATTAAAAAAATATAATAATAAAAATAAAATATAAAAATATTAGAATTAATTATAAAATAAAAAAGGTGGTAAAAATTAAATAATAATATTATAAATAAAAAAATTAAATTTAATTAA
>CALXQA010000013.1 GCA_944390335.1 uncultured Clostridia bacterium | reverse complement strand
AATAAAATAAAAATTAAGAAAATTAAAGCAAAGTAAATAAAACAAACCATAAATATAAGATAAAAATAATAAAAAAATAATAAAATAAATAATGATAAAAAAACAATAAAATAAATAATAAAATAAAAAAATAACTATGTATGTAAGTAAAAAAATACATAGTTATTTTTCTCTAAAAATAAAAATTCTAAAATTTGTAAAAAATACTTGAAAAAAATGGAAAAATGATATAATATAATAAAAAATGGTATAAATTGGAATGACAGAGGAAGAAAAAATGAGAAATTTAATAGTAAATCAAAACACAATAATTTTAATAATAAGTACAATAATATATGTAGCAATCACAATATTAATTCAAAACAAAATTTTATCAACAATATTTAAAATCGAAAAAAAGAAATTCAGGAAAATCTGGTTTATTCAAGTCGCTATAATATCAATACTCAAAATCATATTCCCATTTTCAGTAAGTAAAATATTAGAAATAATATGCCAAGTAATTATATATAAAAAATATCTAAGCTTTAATGTAGAAAAAGCTTTAATAGCAGAGGAAATCAATGTAACAATAAAAGCTGTTACAGAATTAATATCAATAAAAACAATAGGAGAAATATATAATATAGGAAGAATAAAAGAAGCCTCAGAAAATCTAGCATTTACAATAACGCTATTAATAACAATGATTTTATTAAAACTAATTATATATATAGTAATAAATAAAACAAAAATAAAACTAGAAATGCCAGAAAACTTAGAAAATAAAGCAAAAAAACAAGTAATACAAATAAGTATAATATCATCATTACTAATCTTAATAGATGAAATAGAAGTATTAAACTGTATAGAAACATTACCTAATAGTGCATATTTATTTGATATTATACTAGTATTATCATACTACTTTATAAGCACAATAGGAATAATAAAAATAATACAAATAAATAAAGACAAAAATCAAATAGACGACTTAAAAGGATGTCAAGAAAGATTACAAGATAGTTATGATAGTGTATGCTCATTCAGACATGACTTTAGAAACATCATGCAAAGCTTTGGAGGATATATAGCAACAAAAGATATAAATGGACTACAAAAAATGTATAATGATGTAATAGAAGAATGTCAAGAAATGAACAATCAAAACAATATAGATAAAGAAAAAATAAACAATCCAGCAGTATATCAACTAATAAACAGTAAATATCTGTTAGCAAAAAAAGAATCAGTAAAAATAAAATTAGAAGTATATATAGATATAAACAAACTAAAAATAAAAACATATGAACTATGTAGAATACTAGGAATATTAATAGACAATGCAATAGAAGCAGCAAAAGAATGTGATGATAAAGTAATCAGTATAAAATTTATAAAAGACAAATACAATAATAGAGACTTAATAGTAATAGAAAATACATGTAAAAATCAACTAATAGATTTAAGTAAACTAAAAGAAAAAGGATTTAGCACAAAAAAGAATAAAATATTCCATGGATTAGGATTATGGAAAGTAAATCAAATAATAAAAAAGAATGAAAACTTAAGACTATATACATCAAGAGATAAAATATTTAAACAACAATTAGAAATATATAATTGGAATTAATCAACCAAAGAAGACAACCAAAGGGGACGGGCCTTTTTGGTTGAAACTACCTGCAAAAGCTTAGTAATATCAATGGTTTTAAAGTTTTGATATATAAGTTATAAAAATGAAGAACATCATAAGTGATAAAAGATAAATATTAAAATACATGAGAATTTTAATAGTGAAAAATTACAAATGTATATAGTAGATACACTTAATAACAGATATATATATAATGTTTTTTATGTTGTAGCAGATAGAATTAAATAAAATACTTTTTAAAATGAGGTATACATAAAAGTATATCTCTATTTTAAATTTTAAAAAATCCGCATATTATCTTGTGTTTTTAATAAAATTAGTTATATAATATAGAATGATATATTAGTTATTAATATAATAATATATTAATGTACAAAATTAAGGAGATAATTATGAGTTTAAACTTAAAATCAATAATATATGGAATCGAAGGATTAAAGGCAAAAGGAAATTTAGATATAGAAATAAATAATATAAGTAATGACTCAAGAGAAATAAAACAAAATGACTTATATATAGCCATAAAAGGATTTGATACAGATGGTCATAAATATGTAAAAAGTGCCATTCAAAATGGTGCTATTGCAGTAATGATTAACGAAGATATGATAAAAGATGTAATAAAAGATATAAAAGAGGGCATTACTATAATAACAGCAAAAGATACAAGAGAAGCAACAGCAATATGTGCATGCAACTTTTATGATAACCCTTCAAGAAAAATGCAATTAATTGGAATTACAGGAACAAAAGGAAAAACAACTACAACATTCATGATTAAATCAATATTAGAAAAACAAGGAATAAAAACAGGATTAATAGGGACAATTGCCTCATATTCAGGAAGCAAAAAACTAGAAGATAGTGATAGAACAACACCAGATAGTATAAAACTACAAAAATTATTTAGTAAAATGGTAGAAGATGGATGCAAAGCATGTGTAATGGAAGTATCATCACAAAGTCTAAAATTACATAGAGTAGATGGATGTGACTTTAATATAGGAGTATTTACAAACTTTTCAGAAGACCATATAAGCACTAAAGAACACCCAGATATGGAAGATTACTTTAATTCAAAAGTAAAACTATTTAATATGTGCAAATATGGATATATAAATGTAGACGATTTACATACAATAAAAGTACCAGAACTATGCCCAAAATGTATAATAAAAACATATGGAATAGATAATGAATGTGACATGCTAGCAAAAGACATAACGATAACAAACTCATATGTAGACTTCAGAGTAAAAATAAATGGAAAAAATGAAAGAATAAAAACAGATATACCAGGAAGATTTAGCGTATATAACAGCTTAGCAGCAATGTCAGTTGCAGAAAAACTAGGATGCACAACAGAAAATATAAAAGAAGCACTAGAAAAAGTAAAAGTTCCAGGAAGAAGCGAACTAGTAGATAATAGCCTAGGTCTAACAATAATGATAGACTATGCACACTCTCCAGAAAGTTTAGAAAACATATTACAAGCAGTAAAATCATATACTAGAGGTAGAGTAATATCAGTATTTGGATGTGGAGGAGATAGAGACAATGCAAAAAGACCTATAATGGGAGCAATATCAGGAAAAATAGCAAACTATACAATAATAACATCAGACAATCCAAGAACAGAAGAACCAGAAAAAATTGTAGAGCAAATAGAAGAAGGAATAAAAAAGACAAACGGAAAATATGAATGTATAGTAGATAGAACAGAAGCAATAAGAAAAGCAATGAAAATGGCAAATAAAAACGACATAATAGTACTTGCTGGAAAAGGCCATGAAACATATCAAGAAATAAATCATGAAAAACATCATTATGATGAAAGAGAAATAATAAAAAACATAGAAGAAGAAATGAAACAAAAAAATAACAAATGATAGAATTAATCAATAGAGTACTTTAGGGGGAAAAACTAATGAGTTTTCAGATAAAGATATTATTATTATCATTTGCAGTATCAGTAGTAGTATCATTAATAATAATACCAATATTAAAAAAACTAAAAGTTGGTCAATCAGAAAGAGAAGATGGACCAAAATCACACTTAAATAAAAAAGGAACTCCTACAATGGGAGGACTAATATTAATAATAAGCACAATAATACTTAGTGCATTTCTATATGTAGACTATGCAGAAAATGAAATAGAAATAGCAACAAGACTATTACCAATGGTATTTGTAACAATAGGCTTTGGACTTATAGGATTTATAGATGATTTTAAAAAAGTAGTACTTCATAATACAGACGGACTAAGCCCAAGACTAAAAATGTTAGGACTTATGGTAATTGCAATAATATATGTAGTAATGCTTGTATTTAATTTTGAAAACGGAACAGATATATATATACCATTCATAAATAAATATGTAGAAATACCACTTTGGATATATATACCATTTGCAGTAGTAGTAATACTAGCAACAACAAATGCAGTAAACTTAACAGATGGAATAGATGGTTTATCAACCAGTGTTACAACAATAATACTTACATGTTTAACAGTAATATCAATAATATGGGGAATAAAAGAAACAACAATATTTGGATGTATAATAATAGGTGCAGCGCTAGGATTTTTACTATTTAATTTACATCCAGCACAAGTATTTATGGGAGACACAGGGTCTCTGCTTTTAGGAGGAGCAATAGCAGGAATAGCTCTATATCTAAAATTACCATTACTTTTATTAATAATAGCCATCATTCCAGTTATAGAAACAATCTCAGTAATAGTGCAAGTCGCATACTTCAAAAAAACAGGAAAAAGAATATTTAAAATGACACCAATACACCATCATTTTGAACTATGTGGTTGGAAAGAAAATAAAATTGTTTCAGTATTTAGCTTAATTACATTAATAATGAGCATGGTAGGAATAATGATTATTTAAAAAACAAGGAGGAGCAATGCAAACTACTAAAAAGAAAGTAGCAAATGATAATTCAAAAATATCCATATTAAAATCAGGAAGTAGGGTAGATTTGCCTTTATTAATAGTAGTCTTAATGCTTGTCGCCTTAGGATTAGTAATGGTTTTATCAGCAAGTGCACCATCAGCTTTAGCAGAATCAGGAGATAGTTATTCATACTTTAAAAAACAAGCAATAGCCACATTAATAGGATTTGCAGGAATGTTCTTCTTATCTAAACTAAACTATGATATATATAAAAGGTTCTATAAACTAATATATGTAGCATCTATATTAATACTATTTGCAGTATTAATACCAGGAATAGGAGTAGAATCATCAGGAGCTAAAAGATGGATAAATATAGGTATGCAACTTCAACCATCAGAAATAACAAAAATAGGACTAATAATATGGGTTGCAGGATACTATAGTGACCCTAATAATAAAACTACAGGATTTTGGGGAGCATGCTTAAAGCCAATAGTAGCAGTACTAATACCAATAGCAATTTTATACTTAGTACAAAACCACTTAAGTGCCGGAATTATAATAGCAGTAGTTACAGCAGTAATGATTGTAATGAGTGGATGCCAATTAAAATACATAGGATATATAATAGGACTTGGAGTAGGAGCAATAGCTATAATCTTCCCATTTGTAAAAGATAAATTTATGGAAGGATTTAGATCAGATAGAATAGAGGCATGGCTTGATCCATGGAAAAATCCAACAGGAACATCATATCAAACAATACAAGGACTATATGCAATAGGTTCAGGAGGACTATTTGGAGTAGGACTTGGAGAAAGTAAGCAAAAATATCTATACATACCAGAAGCACACAATGACTTCATATTTGCAATATTAGCAGAAGAACTAGGATTTATAGGGTGTACAGTTGTACTAGGACTATTTGCAGTATTAATAGTAAGAGGAATAGTTATAGCAATAAGAGCAAAAGATACATTTGGAAGCCTTGTTGCAATAGGAATTACAGCACTAATTGCATCACAAGTAATATTAAATATAGCAGTTGTAACAAACTCAATACCTAATACAGGAATATCACTTCCATTCTTAAGTTATGGAGGAAGTTCAATAGTTATTCTTTTAGGAGCAATGGGAGTACTGCTTAATATTTCAAGAAGTTCTAAGAAAATATAGGAGGAGGATATGAAAGTAGTAATAGCAGCTGCTGGTACAGGTGGACATATAAATCCTGGTATTGCAATAGCAAATAAGATATTAGAAGAGAATAAAAATTCCGAAGTTATATTTATAGGAACAAATAGAGGTTTAGAAAAAGACTTAGTACCAAGAGCAGGATATAAACTAAAAACAATAGACTCATATGGAATATCTAGAAGCTTAAGCTTAAGTAATATTAAAAAATTAGTAAAAACTATACACTCTATAAAAGAAGCTAAAAATATACTAAAAGAATTTAAACCAGACTTAGTCATAGGTACAGGTGGATATATTTGTATATCAGTATGTTTAGCAGCAAAAAAACTAAAGGTGCCATATATTATACATGAAAGTAATGTACTTCCAGGAGTAGCAACAAAATTACTTTCAAAAAACGCAGAAAAAATATTAGTAGGATTTAAAGAAGCGAAAGATAAACTTCCCAAAGCTAAAAAAATAGTAGTTACAGGTACACCAACAAAAGTTGAAAAGCTAGAATTATCAAATAAAGAAATAGAAGATAAAAAGAAAGAATTAGGTTTTGACATAAATGTTCCTTTAATATTAGTATTTGGTGGAAGTCAAGGAGCAAAAAGTATAAATACAAGTATGCTAGAAATAATAAAAAAGAAATATAATAAAAACTATCAAATAATGTGGGCAGCAGGACCAGAACAATATAAAATATTTAAAGAAAAGCTAAAAGAAGATAATTTAGATATAGAAAACTTGGAAAAAGTAAAAATAGTACCATATATATATGATATGGGAAATGTAATGAATATAGCAGATTTAATAGTGTGTAGAAGCGGAGCAATGACAGTAACAGAAATAGAAAAAGTAGGAAAGCCAGCAATATTTATACCATTTCCATTTGCAGCAGAAAATCATCAAGAATATAATGCAAGAGCATTAGAAAAAGCAGGAGCAGCAAATGTAATACTAGATAAAGAATTAACAGCAAATAAATTAAATGATAGTATAAATGATTTAATAAAAGACAAAATAAAATTAAAAGAAATGGGAAAAAAAGCAAGAGAAATATTTGTTGACAATGTAGAAAATAGGATATATGAAGAGATAAAAAAATACTAACATTAATGTGTTAGCATTTTTTCTCTTAAAATATAACATATTAAAAATAAATATTTAAATAATAAATTATGGTTGCAAAAAAGAAAAATATAAGCTAAAATACTAAATAAGAGCAAAGGCGAGGGAGGCATAATGGCAGATAAATTAATTATAGTGGAATCACCATCAAAGGCAAATACAATAAAAAAATTTTTAGGAAGTAATGTAAAAGTGGTTGCATCTATGGGACATGTTAGAGATTTACCAAAATCAAAGATGGGCATAGATATAGAACATGATTTTGAACCACAATATATAAATATTAGAGGAAAGGCAAGTCTAATAAATAGTTTAAAAAAAGATGCAAAAGAATCAAAGCAAGTATACTTGGCAACAGACCCTGATAGAGAAGGAGAAGCAATAGCATGGCATTTAGCATATTTATTAGGAATACCAAAAGATGCTATCTGTAGAGTTACTTTTAATGAAATTACTAAAGAAACTGTAAAAGAATCTATAAAGCATCCTAGAAAAATAGATCAGAACTTAACAGATGCACAGCAAGCAAGAAGAGTACTAGATAGAATTGTGGGGTATGAAATTAGCCCAATACTTTGGAAAAAAGTAAAAAGAGGACTATCAGCAGGACGTGTACAATCTGTAGCTGTAAAACTAATTGTAGATAGAGAAAACGAAATTACAGCATTTGTGCCAGAAGAATATTGGAATATATTTGCTACACTTTCTAAGAACAAAGAAAAATTTATAGCAAAATTTTATGGAAAAGATAATAAAAAAATAGAACTTCATAAAAAAGAAGAAGTAGATGAAATATTAAATAATATAAATAATGCAAAATTTATAGTAAAAGATGTAAAAAGAGGAGAAAAGAAAAGAACACCAGCACCTCCTTTTACAACTAGTACAATGCAACAAGAAGCCTCAAGAAAACTAGGATTTGCAATAAAGAAAACAATGCAAATAGCACAAATGCTATATGAAGGTGTCAAAGTTCCAGAAAAAGGTACAGTAGGATTAATAACATATATGAGAACAGACTCAACTAGAATTTCAGAAGAAGCAAGAGGAGCTGCAAAAGAATATATTACTGCTAAATATGGAAATTCATATTATGAAAAGAGATACTATAGAACAAAATCAGGAGCACAAGACGCACATGAAGGTATTAGACCAACATATGTTGACCTAGAACCAGAAAAAATAAAAGACTCATTAACACCGGACCAATATAAACTATATAGATTAGTATATAATAGATTTATAGCAAGTCAAATGTCAGCAGCAGTATATGATACAATATCAGCAAATATAGATGCAAATGAATATAATTTTAAAGCAAATGGTCAAACTTTAAAATTTAAAGGTTTTATGACATTATATGTAGAAGATAGAGATGATAAAAAAGACGATGATGTAGAAATGAGTATACCTGAGTTAGTTATAGGAGAAGAAGTTAAAAAAGAGAAAATAGACCAAAAACAAAGCTTTACAGAACCACCACCAAGGTATACAGAAGCAAGTTTAGTTAAAACATTAGAAGAAAAAGGAATAGGAAGACCAAGTACTTATGCTACAATAATATCAACAATAATAGATAGAAGATATGTAGAAAGAAACCAAAAACAGTTAGTACCAACAGATTTAGGAAAAGTTGTAAATAAGCTATTAACAGAAAATTTTAAAGATATAATAAATGTAGAATTTACCGCAGATATAGAAAATAGGTTTGATGAAATAGCAGAAGGAAAAGAACCATGGAAAAGAGTTATAAGAGAGTTTTACACACCTTTTGAACAAGAAGTGGAAAAAGTAGATAAAGAACTTGAACATGTGAAGTTAGAAGAAGAAGTAACAGACATACCTTGTGACAAATGTGGAAGAATGATGGTAGTTAAATATGGAAAATATGGAAAATTCTTAGCATGTCCAGGATATCCAGAATGTAAAAACGTAAAACCATATCTTCAAAAAATAGAAGTGCCATGTCCAGTATGTGGAGGAGCAGTAATTGTAAAGAAAACAAAAAGAGGTAAAAACTACTATATTTGTGAAAACAATCCTAAATCATGTAACTATATTTCATGGAATAAACCAAAAGTAGGAGAAAAGTGGGAACCAGAAGTGGAAAAACAAAGTAAAACAAAAAAGCCAGGAAAGAAAAAAGCTACTAAAACAAAAAGAACTACAAAAAAGACAACTGCTAAGAAAAAAACAGATACTAAGAAAAAAATGGCTAAAAAGAAAGAAAATTAAGAAAAAATAAAGGAAGTGAAAAAGTATGGAAACTAAAGAAAGAGGTTCAGTAGCAGTAATAGTAACAGTAACAATATTATTCATATTAATAATCCTATCAAGCTTTTTAGTATATACATCATCAAGAAGAAGAGCACAGCTAAAAGAAACAGAGATAATATCTAATAGTTATGATGGAAAAGTACAAGAAATATATAATGAGATAGTAGAATAGTATAAAAGATAATATAAAAAAGAATAAAGAATAATGAACCTTAAGAAAAGAAAGAGGAAAAGAGAAATGCTTGAAACCGTTGGGGCTGTATATATATA
Organism: uncultured Clostridia bacterium; assembly: GCA_944390335.1. Taxonomy (GTDB): domain Bacteria; phylum Bacillota; class Clostridia; order TANB77; family CAG-508; genus CAG-793. Next base: position 14,193 of record CALXQA010000013.1, on the reverse strand, counting down.
TATATATCGTAAGATTTAATAAAAGAAAAAGTAATATAAAAAATATACCAAAATTAGCCTTGAAAAAAGAAATAAATGAAATGATAAAAGCTATGTGTTTTAGAGGAACCTAAAATCTATAGCTTTTTTGCCTTTTCAACCAAAGGGGACGGGCCTTTTTGGTTGAAAAAAACAATTACTTTAGTGGTATTAATTAGTTATATTGTGGCCATAATTATTTATATAAATTAAAGATATTAGCTTAAAATTATATAAATAATTAAGACTTAATATAACAAAATAAAAAAGTATATATAAAGGAGGTTAACATGCAAAATAAAGAAAGAGGCTCAGTAGCAATAATAGTAACAGTAACAATACTATTTATTATAATTCTATTATCAAGTTTTTTAATATATACATCATCAAGAAGAAGAGCACAGTTAGAAGAAACACAAAAAATATCAGACAGCTATGATGGAAGATTAGAAGAAATATATAATAATTTAGAAGAAAGAGATCTAATTAAAGCAAGTAAAGTAGCAAGCGATCCAAATACATATTATGGAGTTCAAGTAACAGGATACACATGTACAAATAGTGAAGCGGTACCAATATGGAGAATCTTCTATGCAGACAATACAAATATATACTTAATATCAGATGATTATATAGCATCACAATATGTACCAAATAGTGCAGGAGGGCATGCTCCTAATATAGGTGATACAAATTACAAATTATACTTGACGAATGTCTATACTGATTATACAGGTTCGGAATGGATAAATTCAAATAGTAAAGGAAAAAAATGGTTAAATCAGTTCTTGACTCAATATGGAACAAGTACTAATAATAACATAAAAGCGGTAGCATATATTATGGATACAAATATATGGAGCACATTTGCAGGAGTAGATGCAGAATATGCAATGGGAGGGCCAACAATAGAATTATTCTGCGAATCATATAAACAAACACATCCAAGTAAGTATGTAGACTATAGTGTAACTAATTCAAATGGATATGGAGTAAAATTGAATACAAGTTCATCATATTCAACTTCTGTTTCAGACTTACCACAAAATGATTTTAATCAGATTTACATAAAATCTGATACTAGCAAGGCTAGAGGTATGTGGCTCGCTTCTCCTTCGTCTTATAGTTCTAGCCACTTGATGGATGCTGCCTATTACGGCAACGTGGGCTACTACAACTATTACGACACTGGTTGCGGTATTCGCCCCTTGGTTTGTCTAAGGTCTGATGTCCGCTTGAAAAAGACATCAGATGGGGTATATGCAATACAGTAAAACTCTGATATCCGGACAAAATTCATGAGAAGGTTGAAAATGTCGAGATTTAGATACGAAATATACGTCTTAAGGATACAAAAATGCGGAGAAAATCAGAAATCTCTGCATTTTATGTTAACGGAGTACACCTAAAACAGGCAGCGAAAAATCTACCTTATAAATGTAAGAAGATAAACGATCAAACGTCATAGAGGACAAAATTAAATTTTAAATTAAAATCAATGGTATTGTAGTAACATCTATTAAAAATAGTAAGTCCAAGATTGAAGAATGAGTAAAGTCTAGAGGTAGTATAGTTAGAATTTTTTCTAATATCGCGAATTTTTATGTGATATTTGTGTTTGTCCTTAATATAATCAGTACCAATAATAGTAAGCCAAACCAGAGCATTACACATTACTGTAAAAAGAGAAATAAAATGTCCAATTTTTTGAGTATTAGTAGATTCTAACCTAAAGCCATTTGATTTTTGAGATTTAAAGATACATTCGATAGAGCAAAAACGATAAGAGTAATTTCTAACAGTACGAGAGGTATCATCATTAGTAACTAAAAAACAAGGCTCATCTGTATTAGAATAATTAGAGACAACAATATTAGTTTTAAAAAGCTTTCTTGTGTAGAGAACATTTTTAAATACTTTAGCAGAATATTTTAAAGGTTTAATATCTCTAAGGTGAGAAGTAATTAAAGAATTATCAGAATTATAATAAGAATAAGTAAAAAAAGATTTAGAGCGAATGCAATAAAAACAACCAATATCTTGGATAAAAGAAAGAACATCAATATTGGGAAACCACCTGTCAGCGAGAAAGATGATATGATAATCTTTATCAGAAAAAAGATTAGAACGATAAGAAATACATTCTTTTATAAAATCAATAGAGTAAGCATCGGGATTATGTTTATGACTAAAAAGGCGAAACCAAATAGGAATACCGCTGTTTACAAATACGAAGAGAAAAAAGCAAGACAATAAACTTATCTTTACAAAACATATGGTCAAAAGGAATGTGAATATTCTTATCAGAATGTTTAACATTAAATCTAGAAATAATAGAAGAAATGAAAGCATCAAAAAAAGAATAAGCAAAGGAAGAGAAAGAGTTAAAGAAACGTCTAAAACGTCTTTCTATGGATTCAAGATCAATAGAAGAAAAATCATCTTTTAATTTTTTGGAGATATCAGAAGTAACAACAGATTCAGCAGAAATTGTATCCGTAATAATATAAGAGATATTTACAAGTAAAGGTTAATATTTTGAAAAAAATCTCTTAACCCTGTTGAAATTTTTTCTTGACTATAATATGCTTTCATAAAGCACATTTGTATGTGTCATACAAAATAATTATACCAAGAGGCTACTTTTTACAATAGTATGAGAAACACACAAGAATCAAAAATAAAAAAAGAAGTTTTTCGACAAGTAATATGTATAAAAACTTCTTTTTAAAAGAGTGTAGGGATATCAGAATATTTATAAATATTTTTCACAATTCAGTAGAAATTTTACAATTCTAAAAACCATTTTTAGTTAAAATTATTGAAAAATATGAAAAAAAAGGATAAAATATATTTGTAGAAAATACAAATATATTTTTTCTTTAGAAAGGAGAATACTCGTGAAAGTAAGTAAAGAAGAGTTACTTCATATAGCAAACTTATCAGATTTAAAAATTAAAGATTCAGAAATAGATAAATATTTAAATAACTTGCAAGACATATTAAATTATGCAGAAATAATAAATGAAGTAGATGTAGAAGATATAAAAGAAACAATTGGAGAAGAAGATAGAGCAAATGTATTCAGAAAAGATGAAGTAAAAGAGTTTGATAATATATCTGGAATAATGGAAAATGCACCAGATAAAGAAAGAAACATGTTTAAAATACCAAAAGTGATAAATTAATAATTGGAGGGAAAAAATGGCAAACTCAAAAATTATTATTGTAGAAGGACCACAAGGAGTAGGCAAAACAACAATAACAGACTTTATCAGACACTCTATACCATATACTAATCTATATAGATTAAGTGGTACAGCAGATACATCAATAAGTGGGAAAGAAAAGTCAAAAGTAATGTATGAAGATTTATTAGATTACATGAAAAAGTTAGAAAATAAAAGTATAAATCTTTTATTTGATAGGACTTTTTTTACTGAGGAAGTATATTGTAGATTAGGATTTAAAGAATATACATTTACAGATATATATGAAAATTTACTTGAAAAACTAGCTAATTTAGACTTTGACATATACTATATAGTACTATACTTAAGTGATGAAAAAGAATTTGAAAAAAGATTAAATAGAGAAGGAAAAGCAAAAGTAAAATACACATCATTTAATAAAGAAAGTAGTATAAAGCAACAAAATGAATACTTAAAATTAGCAGAAGAAATAAAAGAAAAATATAAAAATATCAATGTTATAACAATAGATAATACTAAAGACTTAGAAAGCGTAGAAAGTAAATTAAAAGAATTACTAAAATGGAAGGAGTAAGTATGGAAGATATTACAAGACTTACAGTGCATGAACTTAAAAGTAAATTAGATAAAAAAGAAATAACACCTAAGGAAATTGTAAAAAGCTATATTAATAGAATAAATGAAAAAGAAAAAGATGTAGGAGCATTTGTTACACTCAACTTAGAAGATGCAGAAAAAGAAGCGATAGCTTGTGATGAAGAAAAAGAGAAAAAAGAATATTCAGGAATTCCTATAGGAATTAAGGACAACCTATGTACTAAAGGAGTAAAAACAACATGTAGTTCTAAAATGCTAGAAAACTTTGTATCACCATATGATGCAACTGTAGTAAAAAAGCTAAAAGAAAATGGAATAATAAGCCTTGGAAAACTAAATATGGACGAATTTGCAATGGGAAGCTCGACAGAAAATTCAAGAATACATGTAACAAGAAACCCTTGGAACTTAAATAAAGTGCCAGGAGGTTCATCAGGAGGATCAGCAGCAGCAGTAGCAGCAGATTTAGTACCATGGGCATTAGGTAGTGATACAGGAGGCTCAATAAGGCAACCAGCTTCACTTTGCGGAGTTGTAGGACTAAAGCCAACTTATGGACTAGTATCAAGATATGGACTAGTAGCATTCGCATCATCATTAGATCAAGTAGGACCTATTACAAAAGATGTAACAGACTCTGCTATATTACTAAATATAATTGCAGGACATGATGAAAAAGATAGCACATCATATAATAGAGAAAAAGAAGACTATACAAAAAACTTAAATAAAAGCATAAAAGGAATAAAAATAGGTGTTCCAAAAGAGTTCTTTGGAGAAGGAATAAATAAAGAAGTAAAAGAAAAATTAGAAGAAGCAATAGAAACATATAAAAAATTAGGAGCAATAGTAGAAGAAACATCTTTAGATGTAGCAAAAATGTCGCTAGCAGCATACTATATAATTGCCTGTGCAGAAGCAAGTTCAAACTTAGGAAGATTCGATGGAATAAGGTATGGGTATAGAGCAAAAGAATATAATTCACTAAAAGAATTGTATGTAAACTCTAGAACAGAAGGCTTTGGAGAAGAAGTAAAAAGAAGAATAATATTAGGAACATATGTACTTTCATCAGGATATTATGACGCATATTACAAAAAAGCACAAAAAGTAAGAACCGTTATAAAAGAAAAATTTAATACAGCATTTAATAAATATGATGTTTTACTAACACCAGTATCACCAACAACAGCATTTAATATTGGCGAAAAATGCAATAATCCATTAGAAATGTACTTAGCAGATATATGTACAGTATCTATAAATATAGCAGGTGTGCCAGCAATATCAATTCCTTGTGGAGTAGATAAAAAAGATATGCCAATAGGAATGCAACTAATAGGAAATAGGTTTGAAGAAGGAAAAATATTAAATGCAGCGTATGCATTTGAACAAGAAATTAAATTTAGAGAAAAATATAAACCAGATTTTAGAAAGGAGTAGAATATGGAAAAAGATGATTATGAAGTAGTAATAGGATTAGAAGTTCATGCAGAACTTTCTACAAAAACAAAAATATTCTGCTCATGCAAAACAGAATTCGGAGCAGATCCCAATACACATATTTGCCCAGTATGTATGGCACTTCCAGGAGCATTACCAGTACTTAATGAAAAAGTAGTAGAATATGCAGTAAAAGCAGGGCTAGCTACAAACTGTAGTATTGAAAAAAATAGTAAAAATGATAGAAAAAACTATTTTTATCCAGACCTTCCAAAATCATATCAAATATCACAATATGATAAACCATTATGTAACAATGGATATATAGAAATAGAAGATGACAATGGAAATACAAAAAAAGTAAGAATACTAAGAATCCATATAGAAGAAGACGCGGGAAAACTAAATCATAATGAGTTTGGAGTAGGAAGCTTAGTCGACTTAAATAGGTCAGGAGTGCCACTTATAGAAATAGTATCAGAGCCAGATATAAGGTCAGAAGCAGAAGCAGATAGATATTTAAAAAAATTAAAATCAATACTTCAATATGTAGAAGTATCAGACTGTAAAATGCAAGAAGGCTCATTTAGAGCAGATGTAAACGTCTCAGTACACAAAAAAGGAGAACCACTTGGAACGCGTACAGAGATGAAAAACATGAACTCATTTAAATCAATATCAAGAGCAATAGAATATGAAAAAAATAGACAAATAGAAGAATTAGAAAAAGGAAATAGTATTATACAAGAAACCCTTAGATGGGACGATTTAGAAGGAAAAACTTTCTCAATGAGAAACAAAGAAGAAGCAGAGGACTATAGATATTTCCCAGAACCAGACTTAGTAGCGATAAAACTATCAGAAGAATATATAGAAAATATAAGAAAAGACCTTCCAGAAATGCCAGAATCAAGAAGAGATAGATATATAAATAAATTAGGTCTTTCAGAAAAAGATAGCAAAAATATAACATCATCTAAATTTTTATCAGACTTATTTGAAAAAGCAGGAGAAATTTCAGGAAACTATAAAGCAGTATGCAATTGGATAAATTCAGATATAGCAAGAATATTAAATGAAAAAGAAATAGATCCAGAGCAAATAAAATTTTCAGCAGAAAATTTAGCAGATTTAATAAAATTAATAGATAATGGAACAATAAGTACAAGCATTGCTAAAAAAGTGTTAGATGAATTATTTGAAAATCCAAGGAAACCAGAAGAAATTATAAAAGAAAAAGGTTGGATACAAATATCAGATGAGTCACAAATAAAAGAAGTAGTAAAAAAAGTATTAGAAGAAAATGAGCAATCAGTACAAGACTATAAAGCAGGAAAAGATAGAGCATTGGGATACTTAGTAGGACAGGCAATGAAACAAACAAAAGGAAAAGCAAATCCAAAAATGCTTAATGAAATGTTTTTAGAAGAATTAAAAAAATAAAAATTAAATCAACCAATGGGGACGGGCCTTTTTGGTTGATTTTTATTTATTTTTTGTTTTTTTTAATAATTTTTTAAAAATTAGACAAAATATATTTATACACATTAATATATGAAAAAATAAAAAGAAAAATTAATAAAAATCAAATGTAATAATGTAAATAAAAACAAATAAAACAAAAAAGAACAAAAAGAAAAGTATTTCCTAAAAATACCAGTTTAAAAAATGAATTAATGAGCATCATATATAGTGAAAAGGAAATAACTTTTCAAGCAAAAACTTTTAGGAGGTGAAACTAGATGGCAAATTCATCAAGCAACAGCAATTACAAAGCAGTTCCAGAAGCTACAGACGCTCTTAACAGATTTAAATATGAAGTAGCTAATGAAGTTGGTGTATCTTTAAAAGATGGATACAATGGAAATATATCTGCTAGAGATGCTGGTAGAATAGGTGGTAACATGGTTAAGAAAATGATTCAACAAGCTGAATCTCAATTAGCTAACAGATAGTTTAATTTTAGCTTAACTTTGTGAATTTAATTAAAGAAGATAAAAAGGAGATACTAGTATATATATTAGTATCTTCTTTCTAAAGAATAAAATAAAAAATATGTTTACTTTATATGTAAAATGATGTATAATATTAATACTAATTTTTTGTTAGGAGGAATCAAATTGATTACAACAATCGAATGCCGGGCAAAAATGTACGACGAGGTTATGGAGACAAAATACCAACTGCAAGAAAAATTAGAAAATTTGCAGCTGATAGGATTCGATGCAGAAAACTACGTCATTGTAGGAGGAGCAGAAGGAAAAGGTGATCCATGGGCAAATGTGGTAAATTCTAAAGTGCTAAGAATGTTAATTTCAGAGTTAAGACAAATAACTTCTGAGGAAAACATTAGCATATTAGATGCAATCTTTAATGACAGGCGTTATAGAGTGTTTAAACTTTATGACGAATATTCAAAACTAGAAAGATTGTACAAAAAATATAAGGAGGCATGAGACTTAAAGGGGGAGCTGATTTTTCAGCTTCCCCTTTGAGGATTATATAATTATAAAACTATGCTTTACAAAAATAGAAAAATAATATAATATAAAGAAGGGGAGAAAAATGTTTGGACTTTCTGATGAAATAATAAATAAAATAAAAAATGTGGGAATAAAAAATAATGTAGAAATATATATTTTTGGCTCAAGAGCTAGAGGAGACTATAAATATAATTCAGATATAGACATTGTCATAAAAGAATATATAATGCAAGATAAGGAATATAGAATATTGGATGATATAGACAAAATAGATACAGAATATAAAATAGATGTAGTATTTATTCAGAATGTAAAAAATAAACAATTCTTAAATTCTATAGAGAAAGAGAGTATAAAATTATGAAAAGATTAGAAGAAAGATATAAAGATTATGTAAAAGCATTAAATAAATTAAAAGAAGCATTTATGGAAGTTCCAACAGAAATCATAATTGATGGAACTTTGCAAAGATATGAATTTACTTTTGAACTTGCCTGGAAAACAATTAAGGACTTTTTAGAATATAATGGATATTCAGATGATATATCAAGCCCAAGAGCAATTATAAATATGGCATTTTCTTCAAAAATAATAAAAAATGGAGATATTTGGATTCAAATGATGTTAGATAAAAATAGTTTATCTCATTTATATGATGAAGAAAAATCTAGACAAATATATAGTAATATAAAAAATAAATACATAAAAGAACTAGAAAATCTTAAAAACTTTTTGGAAAAAAACATATAGTTACCATAATGCTAATTTACAAAAATTACAATTTACCTATTGCATGAATTGAAAAAACATGGTATAATAACAAATGTTATAGTAGAATACACTAAAGGGAGGTGCAAAATATGCCAAATATCAAGTCAGCTATAAAAAGAGTAAGTGTTGCAGAAAAGAAAACAAAGAGAAATAATATGATAAAATCAGCATATAAGTCAGCTGTAAAGAAATATGAGATAGCAAATGCTAATGGAGATAAAGAAGCTATCGAATTATTATCAGAAGCAAAAAGCAAAATAGATAGTGCTTGCACAAAAGGAGTTATTTCTAAAAATGCAGCTTCTAGAAAAAAATCTAGATTAGAGAAAAAATTAGCTGTTAAGGTAGATACAAAAAAATCAGCAGCTAAAAAGACTGAAAAAGTAGAAGCAGTAGAAGAAAAATCAGAAGAAGCTCCAAAAAAAGAAGCAAAAAAGACTACAACAAAGAAAACAACAAAAAAAGCAGAATAATAAATAATTTTTAAATAATAAAAAACATCCAAATAAAATTGGATGTTTTTGTGTTCTATATATTCTAATAATTTCTATTAAATTTACTTAATTTTCTTAGCTAAAACTCTAGCTAAATGAACACCAGAGCAAGAAGCCATCATAAGACCACGAGTAAGACCACCGCCATCACCTATTGAATAAAGGCCTTTAATACTTGTTTCTAACTCATTAGAAATAGAAAGTTTATTACTGTAAAATTTAATTTCAGGGCCATAAAGCAAATTATTAGGATCAGCAAAGCCTTCAATAACTTTATCCATTTCCCTAATAAACTGCAAAATATCAGTCATCGTTCTATATCCAAGAGCAAAAGTAATATCACCAGCAACCGCAGCCTTCAAAGTAGGTTCGACCTTGTTATTATCTAATTCATTTTGCCAAGTCCTTTTACCTCTATAAATATCACCAAGTCTTTGAACAACAACATTACCATTACCAAGTTCATTCAAATTTTTAGCAACATTTCTTCCATATTCAATTGGATTATCAAAAGGATAATTAAAGTGATGAGAAACAAGAATTGCTAAATTAGTATTGTGACTTTTTCTTTCTTTATATGAATGACCATTAACTAAAGTAAGGTTATTATCATAAACTTCTGTAGAAACAAAACCACTTGGATTTTGGCAAAAAGTACGAACTTTATCTCTAAAAGGTTCAGGTTTACCTATAAACTTGCCTTCATACATATACTTATTAACATCTTTCATAACATCATCAGGAAGTTCATATCTAATACCAATATCAACAATTCCAGGAGAAGTCTTTATAAAATGAGATTGGCATAAATTACTTAACCAATTAGCACCTTTTCTACCAACTGCAAGAACAACATTATCAGCTAAAATATCATCTAAATTAGCACTTTCATCATCAATTTTATTAGAAGGTTTTACCTTAACACCTTTAATAACGCCATTTTCAGTAATAATATCAGATACAATTGTATCAAATAATAAATCAACACCACTTTCCTCTAAATATTTTTCTAAGCTAAAATATAACTCGTGACTTTTTTCTGTACCTAAATGCCTAATAGGAATACTAATTAAATTAATATTTTCCTTTTTAGACTTTTTATATAACATATTAACTTCATCTTTAAACTCAATGCCTTGAAGCTTAGGGTCGGCTCCAAAACTTAGATATACTTTGTCTGTATAATCAATAAGTTCTTTAGTTTTGTTAACACCAATATACTCATGAAGTTCACCACCAACATAAATATCATCATCATCAGGATTATATAAAGAAAGCTTACCATCAGAAAAAGCACCAGCACCAGAAAAACCACTAGTAATATTACAAAAAGGTTTGCACTTTGTACATTTACCTAGATTTTCTATAGGGCAATTTCTTTTTTCAATTCTTCTTCCTTCCTCGATTAATAAAACAGACTTAGCTTTTTTTAATTTAATAAGTTCATAAGCTAAGAAAACAGAACTAGGTCCCATACCAACAACAATTACATCATATTTTTTCATATATATCTACTCCTCAAAAATAATAAATTAAAACATGAAAAAAGAGAGATATAAAATCTCCCTTTAAAGTATACTAATTTTCAGGCTCTAAAATACCAAAATTTTTGCCATCTTTTAATTTATATATTACATTAACATTATTTGTTTCTACATTTATAAAAGGTAAAAACTTATTCTTTGGATCACTTTCTAAAATAAGCTTAGCATCTTCAGCAGTTAATGGTTTTATACTATAATAAATAGTTTTAATAATTTCACCTTCATCAGATACACTTTCATTAGAATTTTGACTATTCATTCTAATTGTCTCAACCATATTTTGCTTATCTCTTTTAGTTTTACTCTTTCTTATTTGACCTTCTAATATCTCAATATCTTTATCTATAGAAGCATATAAATCTTTGCTAGCAGTAGCTGCTTTAAAAACATCACTACCAATATTAACTCTTATTTCAGCAACTTGGTTATTACCTTCAATTTTTAAAGTTGCAACAGCATCAAAATCGCTTCCAAAATATTTTTCTAACTTTCCAACCTTTTCTGTAATATATGCTTTAATAGAATCAGTTAACTCAAAATCTTTTCCTGTTATGTTTAAATTCATAAAAATTCTCCTTTCTACTAAAAAGATTTACAACTACATTATATATTTAATTGTAAAATATTTCAATAGAAAAGAGTAAATTTAATGTGACCAAATGGTAAACATTTATAATTATATTGTAATTACATAAGAGTAACATTTAAGAATGATAAGAATAAGTAAATTACATAATATATTGCTTGAACAACTACAAAAGATTTAAAAGACTTTGAGTCATCAGAATCTTTATATAAATATTTAATTGCAAAAAATGTAAATATTATACTTATACATGTGCAAAAATATGTTATAGGTGTAGTTATTACATATGATTTACTTGTAATAATGTTTAGTAGAGATATAAAACTGGAAAGGATTATAGGGGCTTTGCATAGTATAGAAGCAGTAACAGCATTTGTTAGTGAATATTTATCATCTTTATTGGGATTTAAGAAGTGAATAACTAAAGCTAAAAATCCAACAGATAATATTGGTATAGTAATATCCCTAATTATATTTAATATTAAATATGTGCCAGAATATTTGTAACTAAATAAAGAATGTATAAATACTATAACAGCCCAGATAAGAAGAATAATTATACTACTATTAAAAATATTAGTATCTTTAGCCTTAGCTACATTTTTAAAAGTATTGATAGGACTTTTTATAAAAGATATGAAAAGCATCTTTAAATTTTGACCACCACTTTTAAAATCTACTTTTGTAAATTCATCTTGATTATTCTCTTTAGCATCATCTTTAAAATTATTTTCCATAATTAGACTCCTTATATAGAAATTTAATAAAATATATGCTAAAGATAAAAAAATATGAAAATATAAAATAAAACTCTATTATTGAATATTAATATAAATTAAAATCAATAATAGAGTTTTTTCAATTTAATATTTATTATTTTTCTTTATCAGATTTTGTATTTCCCTTTAAACTTTTGTTTATTTCAGTTGTATTTCTGCATATAACTAATAAGATTAAAGAAAATTCATATACTAATCTTGCTATTAAGTTTCCTACTATTAAGTAAACTATGAAACCTATAAAGCTTGTTCCTATAATTGCAAATGAAGAAAGTGTGATGTATATTGCAACTATTAAGTATGTTATTTTTAATAAAGCTTCCATAAACATCTTTTTGAATGATAAGAAATCGTATAGCCAACCTACAAAGCCTTTGAATTTTCCTTCATTCTTTTTACTTAAAAATAAAAAATAAACAAGTAATCCACCTACTATAGCTAAAACAACTGAAATTATTAACCATACTGATATATCAGCAATGCTACTAGCTGTTTTTAAATAACTTTATGAATACATATTCTTTTCCTCCCCTCTAAAATCTTTTATGCCATTATATTATCATAATCGACATTATTCGTCAATATGTGTATTTTTATGATATAAAAGTTGACAAAAACATTATATAAGTATATAAAGATAATATAAAAAATATTAAGGAGTAAAAAATGCTTAAAACCGTTGAGGCTGTATATATATATATATATATATCGTAAGATTTAATAAAAAAGAAAAAATTAACATAGAAAGAGGAAAAGAAGCTATGTATTTTAGACGTATCTAAATATATGGCTTTTTTGTCTTTTCAACCAAAAAAGCCCGTCCCCTTTGGTTGATAACTAAGAAAAAACAGTACTAAAAATATTAAGGAATTTAATATGTATAAGTTATTAAATAAGATAAATCAAAGAAATATAAAAGGAATAACTATTGTATCATTAGTTATAACGATAATTGTTTTACTAATATTATCAGGAATTACATTAAGTTTTAGCCTAGGTGGAAATGGAATATTTAAAAGAGCTGAGGAAGGAAAAAATATATCAGAACTCAAGTGAAAACGAATTATATAAATTAAATGAAATATCAAATACCATTGGTAATTATATAAATGAAAATAAAGAAGAACTAAAGCCAATAGAAAGTACACTTAATTTAGTTACAGGAGAAGAAAAAACAAATACAGAAGTAAATGATAGTTATGGAAATAAAGTTATAGTTCCAGCAGGGTTCAAAATAATAAATCCAGAAGATAATGTAACAGATGGAATTATAATACAAGATATACAAGCTGGTGATGAAAGAAGCAAAGGAAATCAGTTTGTATGGATACCAGTAGGAACAATAAGGATTGATAATAGAGAAAATAGTAAAGAAGTGTTATTAGGAAGATACACTTTTGACGATGAAGGGAATAAAGAATTAATACAATTAGCAGAAGATTATAAAGATGAAACAGATAAATATCTTATAAATGATGCATATAAAGAATTATCAAATAGTACATATGGAAATACAGTATCAAAAAATTTAGGAGAATTTATACAAAAAACATTACAAAATGGTGGATACTATATAGCAAGATATGAAGCAGGTGATCCAGAAACTACAGGAATTAGAAATGCAAGTTCTAGTCAAGAAATAATACCAGTAACTAAATCTGGAATATATGCATATAACTATATTACTCAACAAAATGCAGCAAATGTAGTAAAGAAGATGTATAGTAATACTAACTTTACAGTAGACTTAATTAATAGCTATACATGGGATACAGCAATTGTATTTATACAAACATTTGCAAAAGAAAATAATTCATTAAATTATTCTATACAAAATGGAAAGAATACTGTAGGAACAGTGCAAAAAACTGGGGAAGGAATATTATCTAGTACAAATGCATTGGATATACAGTGTAATATATATGATATGGCAGGAAATGTAAGAGAATGGTCAACTGAAACTAGTATAACTGATGTAGGAAATGTTGTAGATAGAGGAGGACATTTTTCAGGTGGAAGAATGAACACTTCTTTTAGATATAATCAAAATAAGACAAATGGTTTTAGAGCAATTATATATTTATAACAAAAAAATAAAATTTGTATGTATTGACAATAACAGGAAAAAAATGTATAATTAGTTCAATAACTTATCCAGTTCTTCAATGATAAGACCTAAAAAACTAGGAGTTGCACCTCCTAGTTTTTTCTCTTTTGATTCAACTCTTATCTTTGTCAGATAATATTATGTATAAAATAATAAGAG
>CALXQA010000012.1 GCA_944390335.1 uncultured Clostridia bacterium | reverse complement strand
CACCTATTTTTAAATTTAGTTATATTTAATCTAAAAATACATAATTATTTGGAGATGTAATTGAATTCCAATCTACACTATTTGTGTCTGAAACTTCATTATTATCAGTTACTGTATTATTGTTAGCAATTGTATTTAAATTGTCTATATTGTTATTACCAACCTCATTTACTACATCTGATGTAATTCCATTGCCAATTGTATCATTAACAGAGTTTCCTAAAACATTTTGTAATTCATCTTCAATTTCTTCATCTTCTTCAAGTATATAAATACTGCTTAAATATTCTAATATTTCTTCATGAATATCATCAGGTATTACAGTATCATTATTAGATAATATAAATTCTATAAATATATCATCTTCTGGTATTAGTATAAAATAACAACGCTCAATTGATGATGTATCTTGATATATTAAGTCTAAATAAGAATAATATATACTTAAATCAGTATTTGCAGCTACAAAACTACTATTTCCAAGTTCTAATGTAGTTGTAGTATTTATTTGTGAAGAGAATTGATTATATAAATAAGTGAAAAAGCTAGATCTTCCATCTTGTTTTGTTATATCAAAATTGTAACTTGATAAATTCTCTAATGCTTGTACGAATTTTAATGAATAATTATCATAAATTATTGCATTATTTTGAGCATCTTCTTCCCACTTAGAAGCATTGTAGTCAATTGTATAATCATTATAAAATTTAAAATAATCATATTCTTCATCTATAGGTTCTTGAATAGTTGTATTATTATTTTGTACTTCATTATTTACGTTATTTCCTGAAGCAAAACCACTAAATAAATTAGCAATAAATGAAGCAAATACTGTAGGTATTACTACTAATAATATAATAACAGGTATAACAAATAATATTATTAGAGCAATAAACACAGCAAGGACTGATGTTCCACCTTTTCTTTTTGCTATATCTATTAATGAACCAGGACTTTGTGAACTTGCCTTATATTTGTTTAATTGTTTATTAATGTGAGATTTATATAATGGATAGAATACAAAACCACAAATTATATTACTGATTAATGGTAATATAACTGCAAGTATTGTAAATAATATTCCAAATAAATACATTTTTCTATAAAAGAAATAATATCCTGTAAAGAAAAATGCTGCTATATTAAATTTTTTGGTATTTGCTTTATCATATAAATTTCCCATCCAAGTTCTTCTGAATGTATCATCATTATCTGAACCATAGAAATTATCTTGCATTTGTCCTTGATACTGATTATTATTTTCTTCATAATTAAAATTTTGATTATTAAATTCAGTATCCATATTCATGTTATTATCATTAATATTCATACCCATATTTGTATTGTCTACAAAGTTAGAATTATCATTAAATTGGTTTAAATCTTGATTATACATAGTATTGTTATTAGGATTATTCATATTATCTGGGTTTTGATTATATGAATATTGATTATTATTTGAATTTGGTTCAGGAATACTATTATTATTTTGAATATTAGCTTCATTATTTTCATTACCTAAATCAAATAAATTAACAGAACTATCATTTGGACCTGAATTTACTGTATTTGTATTATTGTTAGGGTTTTGAATATAATCATTTTGATAAATATTATTATCAAATCCAGTATTAGGATTATTTGCATTAAAATATGGTGAACTGCTATCTCCTCCTTGAAAGTATGGGTTATAATATGGATTATCCTGATTGTTCATATTAGGATTGTTATTCATACTATTATTATTATCAATAGGGTTATTTACATTTTGATTATTAACATTATTATTTTTTTCGTCCATAGTTTCTTAAAAATATATAAAAATATATTATCTCCTTTCGTAATATTTTTATATATTATAAAATAAAAATATAAAATATACAATAATAAAATATGATTTTTTAAAACTTTTCTAAATTTAATAAAAACTTTTTATATGTAATAGTTTTGCTATCTTTTAATACAATTAGTTGAGTTCCCTGGTATGATAATTTTAATAATTTATAAAACTAAAATCTTAAGAAAAAATAAATAAAATATAAATAAAAAATAAAGAAATATATGGTAAAATGATTTTGGAATGGAGGTTAAAGATGGAAACAATATTAAAGTGTGAAAATTTATGTAAAACCTTTGGAAAAAAAGAAATATTAAAAAAAGTTTCTCTTGAAATTAATGAGGGAGATATTTTAGGATTTATTGGACCTAATGGTGCACGGAAAGACTACTACTATAAAGTTAATATTAGGCCTTCAAAATATTACAAGTGGAACAGTAGTAATTAATGGATATAATATTGAAAAAGATTTTACAAATGCAATTAAAAAGGTTGGTGCAATAGTTGAAAATCCTGATATGTACATGTATTTATCTGGATATGATAATTTAAAGTTAGTTGCTAATTTATATGAAAATATAAGTGATGAAAGAATTTTAGAAGTAGTAAAATTAGTGAAACTAGAAAATAGAATAAAAGATAAAGTATCTAAATATTCCTTAGGAATGAGGCAAAGATTGGGAATTGCACAGGCAATACTTCATAAACCTAATTTACTTATATTAGATGAACCAACTAATGGATTAGATCCAGAAGGTATAAAAGAGATGAGAGAGTTGTTAATAACTCTTGCTAAAAAAGAAAAAATGGGGATATTAATATCTAGCCATAATTTAGCAGAATTAGATAACTTTTGCAATAAAGTATGTATTATAAAAAATGGTATGATAATTGAAACAAGTGAAATTTCTAAAATTAAAAAAGAAACAAATAAGGATATAGAGATTTTTGAAGTAGATGATGTAAATCTTGCAAAAAAAGTAATAGGTGAAATAGAAGTAATTGATAGTAATAAATTTAAATTAAATATTTCAAAAGAGAAAGTACCTGATATAATAAATGATTTAGTGAATAATGGAATAAAAATATATGAAGTGAAACAAGAAGTAAATACTTTAGAAGATGCATTTTTTGAAAAGACAGGGGGTAATGTAATTGAGTAGATTAATAAAAAACGAACTTATCAAAATTTTTAAGAAAAAAACTATATATATAACTATGTTATTGGTATTTTTACTTATTATATTTATGAATATAATAATAAAAGCATCTAGCAATTCTTATTCATCAGCATATATGTATAGTGAAAGCTATATGAATAGTTTAAAAGAAGAATTATCTGAATTAAATCCAGAAAATCCTAGTGATATAACTTTATATATAAATTTGAAATCTGAAATAGAATTAAATGAACTTATGTATAAGTATAAAGATTCAGAATGGAAGTTATCAGTTATAAATGAAAGAATTGCTCCATATATAACTGAAAAGAATAATTATATGTATGGAGAGAGTAAAGATGAAAATCAAGTTACAAAAATTAATAATAAAATAGATGAACTAATGACAAAAATTAATGATGATGATTGGGAATATTTTGCTAAAGAAGATTTAGAAAATGCAAATAAGACAATTGAAGATTTAAATTTTAAAAAAAGTCAAACTGTAGATAGTGAAGTTTTAAAAAGTCTTAATAGTGAGATAGAAAATGCTAAGATAGATAAGGAAATTGCAAGCTTGAGATTAGAAAAGAAAATTCCTTATGGTTCAGATTATTTGAACACTGCTATTATGACATATAAATCTTCATCAAGTACAATTATAGAATATGATAATGTAGAGAATAGAGAACTAGAATATGAAGAGCAAAAACAATATAATAAGGCATTAGAAAATAGAGAAGAAAGTAAATATATCATACAAACGGGAATTGATGTAAATAAAATAGATAGCTTAAAATTTATTTTGCAAAATTTTTATTCTCAATTTGGAATATTCTTAATAGTAGTTATAATTATGATTGCTGGAACTATTGTAAGTGAAGAATTTAATAAAGGTACAATTAAACTACTTTTAGTTAAACCATATACTAGAAATAAAATATTAGCATCTAAATTTATAACTACATTAATAATTATAGCTTTTGTTATTATAACTACTATTATAATGCAAATATTAGCTGGTGGAATATTATTTGGATTTGATAGTTTAAATTTACCAGTAATTGCATATAATTTTAATACAAATGTACTTCAAGAAATAAATATATTTGCATACTTAGGAATGCAAACTTTAATGCAATTACCAATGATAATATTACTTGCAACTTTAGCTTTTGCTATAAGTACAATATTTTCTAATAGTGCTATTGCAATTACAATTTCATTATTAGGATATATGTCCTCAGCTATAATTAATCAACTAATAATTGGATACAATATATCATTTATGAAATACTTTGTAACAATGAATTGGGATTTAAGTCAATATTTATTCGGCTCTTTACCTAATATGCAAGGAATGAATATGTTAATGTCAATTATAACATGCATTATTTATTTAGCTATAATGTTAATACCTACTTTCATTATATTTAAGAAAAGAAACATAAAAAATATATAAATATAAGGTATATAAGGTAAAGGTTTTTGTAATGGTTTTTATTACAGAGACCTTTATATTATTAAAAACTGAAAAAAATAAAAATCAGGTTAACAAATAAAAATAATAAATGAATGTGTAGAATATGATATGTATTATTTCATCATCATATGCTACACACTCATTACAAAGATTATTTTTAATATTATTTATCAAACTCAATTAATTTTTCAACTATTTGTATAGCATTAGTTGCTGCACCTTTTCTAATATTATCAGCAACTACCCAAAGATTAATACCAGAGTTTAAACTGTAGTCTCTTCTTATTCTTCCAACAAATACTTCATTTTTTCCAGTACAATCAGTTGCAATAGGATATTTTAAATTAGAAATATCATCTATAACAGTAATACCAGGAAATTCACTTAGTATTTTTTTTACATCATCTAAGTTATATTCTTTTTCAAACTCTACATTAATACTTTCACTATGTGAGTTTATAACAGGGACTCTTACAGTTGTAGCAGTTATAGCTAAAGAGTCATTATGAAGTATTTTCTTTGTTTCATTAATCATTTTCATTTCTTCTTTTGTATAGCCATTATCTAGAAAATTATCTATATGTGGAAGACAATTATTAAATATAGGGTAAGGAAATTTTTTTAATTCATATGGAGTGCTTTTTGTATTATTTATATAATTATCTCCTTTTTGAAAATGCTCAATACCATTTTCTAAATCATATATACCATCTCTACCAGCACCAGATACAGCTTGATATGTAGAATATACAATTCTTTTAATTTTAAAATTATCATCTAAAGGTTTTAATGCAACAACTGCTTGTATTGTAGAACAGTTAGGATTAGCAATAATTCCTTTATTTTTCTTAATATCTTCAGGATTTACTTCAGGAACTACTAAAGGGACATCTTTATCCATTCTAAAACAGCTACTATTATCTACAACAATGCAACCTTTAGAAGCTGCAATAGGAGCATACTTTTCAGATGTACTTGAACCTGCTGAAAATATAGCAAAATCAAAATGTTCATCAAATGAATTTTCATTAAGCTCTTGTATAGTATAATCCTTTCCTAAAAAAGACACTTTTTGGCCACAAGACCTTTTAGATGCAAAAAATGCATACTCTGAAATTGGAAGATTTTTTTCTTCTAAAACTTTAAGTGCTGTTCTTCCTACAACACCAGTAGCACCAACTACTGCTAATTTGTAATTTTTCATAATTAAACACCTCTACTTAATAAGTTAGGCTATAATAATATAGTTATATTAATTATATGTATATATTTTAATATAATTGAGTAAAAAAATAAAGAAAAAAACTTTACAAACCTTTGTTCGAATGGTAAAATATAGATATATTATAGAAAGGTAAGTGTAATATGGTAAATTTAAATCAAGATGTAAAATATGTAAAAGGTGTAGGTCCTAATAAAGTGAAATTACTTAATAAGCTTAATATATATACATTAAATGACCTAATTACATATTATCCAAGAGATTATGAAGATAGAAGTATTGTAACTAATTTAAAAGATGTAGTAGATAATGAAAAATATACAATTGAGGTTTTAGCACTTACAGATGTAAATGTAAGATATATAAATAGGAATAAAAACTATGAGAAAGTTATTGTAAAAGATGACACAGACAATTGTGTTATTACTTGGTTTAATCAGCCTTATGTAAAGGATAATATAAAAAAAGGAGAAAAATATAGGTTTTATGGAAAAGTTACAAAGAAAAATGGATTTATAGAACTAAATAGTCCTACATATGACTCTATAGCTAATACTAAAAATACAGGAAAAATAATACCAATATATCCTCTTACTAATTCTTTATCGCAAAATGTATTAAGGTCAATTATAGAAAATGGACTTAAACTTGTAAATAGTTCATTAAATGAAAAACTACCTAAATATCTTTTAGATGAATATAGATTATTAGATATAAATAATGCAATAAATCAAATACATTTTCCAGATAATTTTAGTAATTTTTCTAAAGCTAGAACAAGACTTGTATTTGATGAACTTTTGTCTATGCAATTAGGCTTACTTATGCTTAAAAGTGAAAATTTAGAGGAAATAAAAGGCATTAAATATAGAAAAGATGTAAAAATGTCAGATGTTATAAATGACTTGCCTTTTAAATTAACAAATGCACAGCTTAGAGTTTTAGAAGATATTAATAATGATATGGAACAAGAAAAGCCAATGAATAGATTACTCCAAGGTGATGTAGGTTCTGGTAAAACCATAGTATCAATGATAGCAGCATATAAAGCAGTAAAAAGCGGATATCAAGTAGCAATGCTTGCTCCTACTATGATTTTGGCAAAACAGCATTTAGTTAATTTTCAGAAAATTTTAAGTCAATATGGAATAAGATGTGAAGCTTTAGTTGGAGGCATTACTGCTAAAAAGAAAAGAGAAATATTAGAAAAAGTAGAAAATGGAGATATTGATGTATTAATAGGAACACATGCTTTAATTGAAGAAAATGTTATATTTAAAAACTTAGGTTTTGTAGTTACAGATGAACAACATAGATTTGGTGTAAAACAAAGAGCAAAAATTGTATCTAAAGGAAATAACCCAGATGTTTTAGTTATGACAGCAACTCCAATACCTAGAACTTTAGCATTAATACTATATGGAGACTTGGACATATCAGTAATAGATGAACTTCCTCCAAATAGAAAAAAAGTAGAAACATTTGCCGTAAGTAAAAGATATGAAGAAAGGGTAAATGAGTTTATAAAAAAAGAAGTAAGGTCAGGTAGACAAGCATATATTGTATGTCCTTTAGTTGAAGAAAGCGATGATGAAAGTACAGCTAATTTAAAGGCAGTTACTGAAATTTATGAAAATTATAAAAATGATATATTTAAGGATTTTAAATTAGAGTATTTACATGGTAAAATGAAATCAAAAGATAAAGATGAAATAATGGAAAGATTTAAAAATGGAGAAATAGAAATATTGATATCTACTACTGTAATAGAAGTAGGAGTAGATGTTCCTAATGCAAGTGTAATGGTTATTGAAAATGCAGAAAGGTTTGGGCTTGCACAGCTTCATCAACTAAGAGGAAGAGTAGGTAGAGGAGAATATGCATCATATTGTATATTAAAATATAATAGTAAAAGTGAAATAGTAAGGCAGAGAATGGAAATAATGACAAAAACAGATAATGGTTTTACAATAGCAGAAAAAGATTTACAGCTAAGAGGTTCAGGAGAATTTTTTGGTACTAAACAACATGGAATACCAGAATTTAAAATTGCAAACCTTTTTAAAGATATGGAAGAACTAAAAGAAGTACAAGCTTTAGCATTGAAAATTATAAATAAAGATCCAAAACTGGAAAAAGAAGAAAATAAACCACTTAGAGAATTAGTTAAGGAACAATTTACCTCAAAAGCAGAACTTACAATATAATTCGTGGTAAAAATATGCATCAGCACATCAAAATTCGTGGTATAAATATGCAATAACACACCAAAATTCATGGTATAAATATGCATGACTATAAAAATAGTGAAAATAGATAGAAATATTATTATGCAAAAATATAAAATAATTTATTTTTCTAATATACAAAATTCATTGACTTTATAATA
This sequence comes from uncultured Clostridia bacterium, assembly GCA_944390335.1. GTDB lineage: Bacteria > Bacillota > Clostridia > TANB77 > CAG-508 > CAG-793. The sequence continues at coordinate 15,770 of CALXQA010000012.1, read as the reverse complement.
TCTAAATGCTAAAATAAAAATGTAAACATCTAGGAGGAAGTTAAATAAAATGTCAAAAAAAGTAAATAAAAAGACAGTAAAAAATGATATAAATATAGAAGAAAATAATCAAGAAGAAAAAGATAATAAAAAAAAGAAAAATAAAACAAAAAAACATTTTAATGTAAAGAAAAATATAGGAAGAATTGTTGCACTAATAATAGTAATATCAATGTTACTTGCAGCATCAGGAACTTTAATTTTTTATGTTTTATGGTATTTAGGATATTATTAATAAAATCATAACATAATAATTAAAAATGCAATAAAAGATAAATAAAAAATATCAAGAAGGAGAAAAGTATGTTTGAAAATATAGCAAACTTAAACTTTGATTTTATGGACTATATTAAAGACTTGCAATCACATCCTTGGCAAATAGTTACATTTATCTTAGATATAACTATAGTAATATTTTTATTAGTTTATTTCATAAAAGTAGCAAAAAAATCAAGAGTGTGGCAGTTATTAAAAGGTATAGTTTTACTTATAGCTATAACATTTATAAGTAATTTATTTGAATTAAGATTACTTTATTTTATACTTACATCATTTATGACATATGGAGTAATAGCTTTATTAATTATATTCCAGCCAGAGCTTAGAAGAGCATTAGAGCAGTTAGGTTCTAGTACATTTACAAAAATGTTTGGAATTGATAAAAGTTTGAGAGATAAGACAAAAGAGGATATATATAAAGTAATAATAGCAGTAGAAGAGTTAGCTAAAACAAAAACAGGGGCATTAATAGTATTTGAAAGAGATATAAAGATACAAGATATTATAGAAACAGGAATAAAACTAGATGCAGAAATATCACCACAGATGTTAGTAAATGTTTTTGTACCTAAAACACCACTTCATGATGGTGCAGTTATAATTAGTAATAATAAAATAATAGCAGCGGCATGTATATTACCTTTAGCAGATGATAAAGATATTGCAAAAGAGTTAGGAACAAGACATAGAGCAGCAATAGGAATATCAAAAGAATCAGATGCTATATCTGTAGTTGTATCAGAAGAAACTGGAAAGATATCAATTGCAAAAGATGGGACACTAATTGCAGATGTAAAAGAAGATGCATTAAAGAGAATATTAATAAAGAATTTAGTTACTGCTAAATTTGGAGCAGATGAAAAAAAGCAAAAAATAAGTAAAGTAAAAGAAAAAATAATAGAAAAAGAAATGAAAAAACAAGAACAAAATGAAAAAAATGATTAAAATTATGTAAATTCGCCTATAAAGTCTATTATAGGCGAATTAATTGATATATTGATAATTAATATTGGGTATGATATTATAAAGTAAATATAAAGGTAATTTATAAGGTGAATAAAGTTGAATATTATTTTTACTTTTGGAATAATTTTTATTATGATATTACCATATATAATATTAGGAGTACTAATAAGTTTTATATTATGGATAATAAAAACTAAATTAATAAAAAGTAAAGTTATAAAAATATTAATAATTTTAATAATTGTATTTAGCATATGTATAACAATATGTAATTTAAAAGAAGAAAAGCCCAATGAGTTATATTTAGAAATGAAAGAGGTAGATGAAAACCAAAGGCTTTTAGGATTATCAAAAGAGCAAGTTATTGTACTACTAGGCGAGCCAACAAGAAAAGATAATAGTGGAGATGAAAATAGGTACATATATAGTGCAGGAAATATTGCTAAAGGATTATTTATCTTTAATAAATCTATATTTGTCGATTCGTATATTAATTATGAATTATATGTAAATTTTGATGAAAGTGATAAAGTAGTATCAACATCAATAAAATATGTTCCATAATATAATCTAATAATTATAATTTGATAATATAATAAATAAAAGGGGAATTAAAATATGAATAATGCAAAAAAAGGATTATTAATTAGTCTAATTTTAATAATTTTAGGTTTAGCAATTATATTAACAGTAAATGCAATACCAAATGGAGAAGTAAATACACTTAGTTTAGGAGAAGTTAGATATAACATAGAAAAAAGTGAAATAAAAACTCCTAATTGGAAAGTAGCATGCTACATAGTAAGTGGTTTAATTATGCTCTTAGCAGTAATCATAAAATTTAGTTTATGTAGATGTCCTTCATGTACAAGATATATTAACTTAATGAATATATTTACAACACATTGTCCATATTGTGGTAAAAGCTTAGATAAAAGTAAATAAATAGCATTAATTAAAAAAGTTTTTAATTAATTATTCTAATAAACGTAATAAAAATGTAAAAAATAAAGTTAATAATAGGATATAATGGAATAGATTTTAATTGTATTATATTACAATTAATCTATTTTTAATTGAAAGTTATTACTAAAAAATAAATTTTTATAAATTGGTTTGTGATAATTAAAATTTTATAATATTTCAAAAAAATGATTTACATAACTTGAAAAGAGAAAAAAGATGTGATATAATATTTCTAGCATAGAGACCAAAAAAATACAATTTTATTACAAAATGAAATATTTATGTAATATACATTTAATTTTTAAGAAAAGCAATAGATATTTTAAATATATAAGTATACATTTTGACAAACTTTTTAACAAAAATATTATACAATATAGAAAATGAGGAGGTCAAAATGAGAAAGATAGGAGGAATTAATATGAATGCAATAGCTCAAAAGAAGTATGCAAAAGAAAAAATAAACAACGAGAGATATTGTACAGTATATAAATCTCTCGAAGAAAGTTTAAAAGAGGTAAAAGAGCATAGAGAAGGAAAAATCCATCTTGATACATGGGAAGAATATTTGCAAAAAAAACGTAAAAAGAAAGGGTAATTCATAATGGAAATAATACCAACTAGTCAATTTAAAAAAGATATAGAATACTATGAGACTAAAAAAGGATTTAGCCATATCACAGAAGATATTGGAAAAGTAGTAATTGATTTAACAAGAGGAAATCTAGTTGGAAATGAGATACCACGGACTACATATAAATGATAACAACAATAAAGTTATAAAGGTAAGAGTTGCTAATAGCGATACAAAAATGGGAAAATCAAATGGATATAGAATAATATATTATGCAGTGAGAAATGATGGAAAAGTCTATCTTTTAACTATATATTATAAAAAAGATGATAAAAATATTCCTACAAATAAGGAAATAGAAAAATTAGTAAAAAAATATTGTATCTAAAAGACTAGAAATAGTCTTTTTATTATTTAATATTAAACAGACAAAATCAGCATAATATGGTATAATTAACCTAAATATAATATAGAAAGAAAAATAATTAATAGATTATTATAGCAAGGCTGTAATAAGGCTGTAAAAATAAGAAATTACATTATAACATAAATAAAATAAAAAATTTAAAACTAAACGGAGAGTAAGAAATGAGAAATATTAAACTAACAATAGAATATGATGGAAAAGACTGGGGTGGTTGGCAAAAACAACCTAATAAGCTAAACATACAAGGAGAAATAGAAAGAGCAATAGAAGAGGTAACAGGAGAAAAAGTAGACTTAATTGCTTCTGGAAGAACAGATGCAGGGGTTCATGCAATAGGGCAAGTTGCCAATTTTAAAATAGAGAAAGAAATGCCAATAGAAAAAATACCTTATGCATTAAATTCTAAATTAAAAAAATCAATTAGAATAAAAAATGCAGAAGAAGTAGATGAAAAATTTCATAGTAGATATACATGTAAGAAAAAAACATACATGTACATTATAAATGATTCATTGCAAGGAAGTGCAATTTATAGAAATTTAGAATACCATTTTGATAGTAAATTAGATGAAAAGAAAATGAATGAAGCAGCTAAATTTTTAATAGGAGAACATGATTTTAAATCATTTAAAGCAAGTGGAACAAGTAGTAAAAGTAGTGTAAGGACAATATACAGTGCAAGTGTAGAAAGAAAAGATGAAAGAGTGTATATAAAACTTACAGGAAACGGCTTTTTGTATAATATGGTAAGAATAATAGCAGGAACATTAGTAGATGTAGGAATAGGAAAAATAAAACCAGAAGATATAAAAAAAATAATTGAAACAAAAGATAGATTAGAAGCGGGAAAAACATTACCAGCACAAGGTCTTTATTTATTAAATGTAGAATATGAATAAAAATATAAGCACAAATAGAAAAAATTTACATAAAATATACAAGGGGATAATATGAATTTAATACTATTTTTATTTATATTTCCAATTGCAACTATAATATTTTCAATAGCACTTCAAAAAATATTAAAAAATCCTTTTCTAGTATCTGCTGTTATACTTGCAATATTTTTAATAGTAACATTTACTGTATATGGTATAAACTTTTTAATAGCAGCATTTATATATGCACTAATTGCACTTATTACAGCATATATAGTAAAATTCTTTGAAAAAGTAGAAAATAGAACTATACAGATAAATTTAATAAATAATAGAGAAGGAAGAAATAATAACTTTGAAAATGATAATACATGCCCATGCAATTGTAAAAATTGCAATGATAATAATTCAAATGTAGATTTATCAAATGTAAGTAATGTAGCATTATTAAATGCACTTGCAGAAAACAATCCAAGAAGTGGAAATAGCTGTAATTGTAATAGGAATAGAGACGAAGTTTCAAGTACAGAAGCTTGTAGGACTTGTAATTGTCAAAGACAATTTATGAGATGTTTAAGGGGAAGATAAAAATAAACTGGATAAAAGTATTTTGCTTTTATTCAGTTTATTTTTCTACTATTTTAATTCAACAATAGTAACTCCAAAATCACCTTCACCAAAACCAGCTATTCTATAAGATTTTACATATTTTGAACTTTTTAAATAATTATGTATGCCTTCTCTTAATTTACCACTACCTTTACCATGTATAACTCTTATTTGTTTTAAATGAGCAAGAGAACAATTATCTAAATATTTATCTAAAATTTCTATAGCAGTAGATACATTTTCTCCAAGAAGATTTATTTCAGAAGATATATGTTTAGATGCGTTGTTATTAATATGTACAGAAGATTTAGCTGGACTATTTATAGGCTTATTAGTTTCCTGTTTATTTAATGTAAGTAAAACACTTAAATCTAAAGATTTAGAAGGAGATGAACTCTTTAAATCATTGTTAATTTCATCTCTTAATCTATTTGCCTTTTTTATATCATGTTTATCTAAACCATTTAATTCTTTTATAATCCTATTAGCTTCTTCTTTAGCATCAAGTAAAATTTCTCTAGCCTCTTTTTTAGCCTTTTCAACTTTTAATTGTTCATTTTTCAATTTTTCAGAGACATCTTTTTCTAAAGATTTTCTTAAAAATTCAGCTTGATTTAAATTCTTTTGTTCTTCATTTTTCAATTTTTCAATAGCCAATTTATCATCATAGATTTCTTTCATTAAAGTCTCAATATCAATTTCAGGTTTTTTCATAAGGTTATTTGCTCTGGCTAAAATATTCTCAGGAATACCTAAACGTCTACTTATAGCAAAAGCATTACTTTTTCCAGGAATACCAATTAATAAATGATAAGTAGGCTCTAACTTTTCAATATCAAACTCACAACTAGCATTTTCATAACCATCATTAACTATACAGTAGTTTTTTATTTCATGATAATGAGTAGTAGCAACAGTAATTGCACCTTTATTGTGAAAAAACTCTAAAAGAGAAATAGCCAAAGTAGCACCTTCAATAGGATCTGTTCCAGAACCTAGTTCATCTACTAAAACTAAACTATTTTCATTTATATTCTTTATAATTTTTACAATATTAGTAATATGGCTAGAAAAAGTACTTAATGACTCTTCAATACTTTGCTCATCACCAATATCTGCAAATATATTATCAAAAACTTTAATTTTACTGTTATCATTTGCAGGAATAAATAAACCAGATTGAGCCATAAGAGATATAATACCAACAGTTTTTAAGCTAACAGTTTTACCACCAGTATTAGGACCAGTTATAACTAAAGTAGAGAAAGTGTCACCAACATATATATCTATAGGAACAACTTTTTCTTTATCAATTAAAGGATGTCTTGCTTTTATTAAATTAATATCATTAGAAATAATGGGCATTGTAGCATTCATTGAAAGAGCAAGCTTAGATTTAGCATTTATAAAATCTAACTTACCTATAATTTCAATATCTCTTTTTAAATATGGAACTATTGGAATAAATAAGTTAGAAAGCTCTTCTAATATTCTTTCAATTTCTTTATTCTCTTCAACTATTAAATCGTTAATTTTGTTATTTAATTCAAATACGCTCATAGGTTCAATATATACAGTAGAACCACTACTAGATGTATCATGAATAAATCCTTTTATATAATTTCTATATTCTTCTCTTACTGGAATTACGAACCTAGAATCTCGTATAGTGACTAAAGAATCCATAATATATTTAGAATATTCACTTGAATGTACAAGAGAATTTAATTTACTCTTAATATCAGCTTCTAAAGCCTTTTTATTCATCCTTATATTTTTTAGTTTATTAGATGCATCATCTGAAATCATATCCTCTGAAATGATATCATTATATACTTTTTGCTCTATATCTTTGTTAGAATATAGAGATAAAAAATAATCGGAAAGTATAATAAAAGGATTATCTTCTGATTCTTTATTTTTTAAATCTTTAAAATATTCTAAAAGCTCTCTAGATATTCTTAAAATATTTTTCATATCTAGTAATCCTTTTGCACTTAAAATATTACCACTTTCTAATCTTTTTATATGTAAAGAAACATCTTCAGTTTTAGCTAAAGGAAAAGAACCTTTTAAATTACTAGCTAAAATGGCTTCTTTAGTCTCATCTAGCATGCTTTTTACATTAATTTTACTAGAACTAGGCTCTAAATTTAAAGCTAATTCCTTTCCATATATAGTATAAGTAAAATTAGCTAATTTTTCTCTTATATTATTAAACTCTAATTTATCTAAGTAAAACATAATAACTCCTATCTTATTTGCTAATTATATAATAAATATATGTAAAAATCAATTTTTAATAATATAAAATAACCCAAAAGACAAGATTTTACTCTTGTCTTTTGGGAAGCTTTACAAAACATCGACACATATAATGATAGCAAAATAACAAAAAATTGATATTGCAATAGATAAAATACATTGTCCTTTGTTATCATTTTTGTAGTGCAAAATTGCTAAAACAATGAAAACAACGCAAAATAATGTAAAAAGTTTTGCCACCATAATTTTCCTCCTAACAACAGCTTAAAGGGTAGTTATTCCGAAAAATATTGGAAAATATAAAGCTTATATAATATAATTATACTATAATATTTGAGAAAATCAAGATAAAAAATGCTTATGTAAAATATGTGAAATTTGGGGTTGACAAACCTAAATAATAAATGTATATTTAAGAAAGAAAAATAAAAAAAGGAGAAGGAAAAAATAAAAATGCTTGAAACCGTTGGGGCTGTATATATATATATATATATATTGAAAGATTATCTAATGAAATAAAAGAAAAAAGGAATAAAATAAATATTAAGTAAAAGGAGGATAGTATGAAAAACAAAAGTAAAAAAATAAGAAACAAAGGAATAACATTAATAGCATTAGTAGTAACAATAATAATAATGTTAATATTAGCAGGAGTAGTAATCTATTCAGTAATAACAGATGGAGGTTTATTTGATAGAGCAGAGAGTGCGACATTAACATATGATGTAGAAAGAGCAAAAGAAGAAATAGAGTTAGTAAAAGCAAATGTACTTATAGATAATAAAGGAAAAATAAATAAAGATGATTTCTTTGATGGATTAATAGAAGAAGGAATAGTAGGAAGTAAAGATGATATAGTAGATAATGGAGATGGAACATATGATGTAACAACAAAAGATGATTATGTATTTGAAATAGAGATAAAAGAAGATGGAAATGTAGAGATAGAATATGTAGGAGAGAAAGATAAAACAGGACCAAGGATAAGAGGATTTAATGTATTATCAAAAGATTCAAATAGTATAGAAGTAGAAGTAAAGGTAGATGGAGGAGAAGGAGCAGAATATACATATTTATATAAAAAAGCAAATGAAGCAGAATACATAGAGGCTGAAAAAGGAAAAGATATATTAACATATAAATATGAAGGGCTAAGCCAAAAAGAGACATACAATATAAAAGTAATAATAGAAAACAGCAAAGGAAAAGATGAAAGAGAAATAAGTGTATTAACAGGAGAAATAGATAAAGGAGCAATAGAAGTAGTAGGAGAAGCAGTATGGGAAAATGGACAAGCAAAAATAGAAGTAAATACAGAAGAAAAAGGATATAAGATAGAGTATCAAGTAAATGGAACAGAAGGAGAATGGATAGAAGTAGGAGAAGATGGAATAATAGGAAATTTAAATGATGGAGATGAAGTATATTTAAGATTAAATGATGGAGTAAATCAAAGTGATTATGCAAGTGTGTCAATAGATGATAACAAAAATCCAGAAATAAGCATAGGAAGTATAACAAGTACAAGTAATAGTATAACAGTAACAGTAAATGCAGTAGATAATGAAACAGGATTAAAAGAAGAAGGTACATATATATACTATATAAATGGAGAAAAGAAAATAGAATCAGAAAGCAATAGTTATACATTTGAAGGATTAGCAGATGGAGAAAATTATACAGTAAAAGTAGAAGTAATAGATAAAGCAGGAAACAAAAATAATATAGAACAAAGTATAGAAACAAAAGGAGTGCCATCAGGTTTAGAACAAGGAGCAGTAACATTTGAAGATCCAGTATGGTCAGGTTCTGTAGCCAGTATAAAGGTAAGTACAAATACAGGATATAGCTTAGAATATCAAGTAGGAGGAACAAGTGGAACATGGACTAATGTAGCAAATGGAGGAACAATAGGAAACTTAAAATATAATCAAACAGTATATGTAAGATTAACAGATGGAATAAATAGTGGAGAACATGCAAGTGTAAGCGTAAAAGATACAGTACAACCAACAGTAAGTGTAAGTTCAAGTAATGTAACATATAATAGTGCAACATTAACAGTAACAGCAACAGATAGCCAAAGTGGAATAAAAAATTATCAATTCTTCTTAGGAAATACATCAAAAGTAACACAAACAGGAAATAGTTATAACTATACAGGACTAGCAGAAGATACATCATATACATTAAAGGTAATAGTAACAGACAATGCAGGAAACCAAAAAGAAGCAAGTACAAATATAAAGACAGGAATATCAAATGTAGCACCACAAGTAGCATCAGTAACATATAGTACAAAAACAACCAACTCATTAACAATAAAAGCGAGAGCAACAGATGGAAATAGTAGCGATAGATTAACATATACATTATACACATCAACATCAGAAAATAGTGGATTTACAAGTAAAGCAACATTAAGTAACCAAGTGCCAGGAACAGAAGTATCATTAACAGCAACAGGGCTAAACCAATATACATATTACTATTATTATGTAACAGTAAGTGATGGAAAACTAAGTGCCCAAAGTGCAACACAAGCAAGAGTAAGGACATATTGCCCAGGAAATACATACCATTGTAATGGGGGTGGAGGACACTGTGACGGAACCCATTCGGAATCATGTACGGCATGTACTGGTAATCATCATACATATACATGTCCTAAGTGTGGTTTTGTATCTAAAGGTATATTTGTATATAGATGTCCAAATGATAACACATTAGTAAATGAGCAGGCATGTAGTCGTTGTGATGGATCTGGATATGTTTTGGTACCACCTTGTACACATGGGTATTCAAAACCACATACGATAGAATGTAATCATGGCAAAACAAGTTCACATTACTATTGTGACCACAATAGTAAGGGTGTACAACATGATTAATATGAATAAAACATATATAGGTAGTCGAGAGGAGACTACCTATATATATTTATATAAATAATACTTGAAAATATAGGTATAAATGTGATATAAATATTATGTATAGTAAATAAATATAAAAGTATAAGGAGATAAAAGTTATGGAAAAGCCAGAATTGTTAGCACCAGCAGGAACTTTTGAAAAATCAAAAATAGCATTTAAATATGGAGCAGATGCAGTATATTGTGGTACAGGTTCACTATCTTTAAGAAGTAGAGCAGAAGTAGATGATGAAGACTTAGCAAATACTATTAAATATGCACATAGTATAGGCAAAAAAGTATATGCAGCTATTAATATTTATGCACCAGATAATATGTATAATGAAATAGAAAATCAAGTAAGAATTCTAAATAAATTAGCAGTAGATGGTATTATTGCATCTGATGGTGGGGTAATAGAAGTTATAAAAAAATTAGCACCAGATATACCAATACATATAAGTACACAGGCAAATACATTAAGTAGCCATAGTGCAAACTTTTGGTATAAAAATGGAGCTAAAAGAGTAATACTTTCAAGAGAAATGAACAAAGAACAAATAAAATATTTAATAAATAATACACCTCAAGGCTTAGAAACAGAAATATTTATACATGGAGCCATTTGCTGGGCATATTCTGGAAGATGCTATTTAAGTGATTTTCTTGCATGTAGAAATGCTAATCTAGGAGATTGTGCTCAAAGTTGTAGATGGGCATACAATATGTACTTAGAAGAAAAACAAAATCCAGGAAATTTAATGCCTGTTGAAACAGATACAAATGGTACATATATACTATCTTCAAAAGATTTATGCTTAATACGACAGATACCAGAAATAATAGAAATGGGCGTAACTAGTTTAAAAATAGAAGGAAGATTAAAATCAGAATACTATTTAGCAAGTGTAGTAAATGCATATAGAGCAGCAATAGATGATTACATTAAGTCACCAGAGAATTATGATTATACTAAATATTTAAAAGAATTAGAAAAAACAAAAACTAGAGGATTAACTACATTTTTCTTTGATGATAAAAATAATAAAGACTTTCAGGAATATGAAGGTAAGCAATATAATCAAGACTATGAATATGCAGCACAAGTAATAGAATATAATGAAGGAAAATCAATACTAGCTGTAAAAAATAGATTGCAAGTTGGAGATAAAATGGAAATAATTATTCCTAATAAAATAGATGTAGAAGAATTTACTGTAAATAATATGTGGGATGAAGAAACAGGAGAAGAAATAGAATTTGTAAATCCAGGTAAAGATGGACAAAAAGTATTAATGCATTTACCTATAAAATGTGAAGAAGGATATATTATTAGGAGAAAAAAGAGCTAGAAATTTTATATTAATAATTTAAATAAACATTACATTTATATAATGTAGTGTTTATTTTTTAGGGTCAGGCACTTTAAAAATGGTAGTAACATATAATAAGAGTATTAGAGAAAAGATACATGGAGGTATATATATGTTAGAACTTACAATCTCTGGTTTTTTAACATTCTTAGGCTCTGCAATATTTGTTTTAGGATACATATCAAATAATAGTCTATTTCCAGAAAGTTTATCAATGGAAGATGAAAGAATGTATGTTGATAAAATGGAAAAAGGAGATACAGATGCTAAAAACATTTTAATAGAACACAATTTAAGATTAGTTGCACATGTATGTAAAAAATACTCAAACACAAACATAGACCAAGATGACTTAATTTCAATAGGTTCAATAGGCCTTATAAAAGGAATAAATAGTTATGATTCAAAAAAGTCAATAAAATTATCTACATATATTTCAAAATGTATAGATAATGAAATTTTAATGTTTTTAAGGTCAAGTAAAAAAACGAATTCAGAAGTATATTTAGAAGACCCAATTGGAAAAGATAAAGATGATAACACAGTTACACTTAAAGAAGTCTTAGAAAATGAAGAAAGACCAATAGATGAGGAAGTAGATCTTAAAATAAAAATATCTAAATTATATGAAAAAATCAAGAAAGTACTAAAAAATAGAGAAAGGAATATTATTGAACTTAGGTTTGGATTAAACGGAGAAGAACCTAAAACTCAAAAAGAGATTGCAAAAGATATGGGGATATCTCGTTCTTATGTATCAAGAATTGAAACAAGAGCAATAGGTAAACTTGCAAGAGAAATAAAAGAATAATATAGATTAATAAAAATAAGAATTAATTAAATAATCACATATGTTCAAAAAAATACATTGCATAATTGACTTATTAGAACATATGTGGTATTATTATATATAAATAATAAAAATGTACATAGGAGAATAATAAAATGGAAAGAGAAATAATTAAAGATTTAATAAAATGGAAAAATTCTAAAAATAGAAAACCATTAATAGTTCATGGAGCTAGACAAGTTGGAAAAACATATATTATAAAACAATTTGGAAAAAAAAATTATGACAACCTAATATATGTAAATTTTGAAACTAATAAAGAATTTAGTTCTTTAATAGAAGAAAATATAAGTGCAGAATATATAATTAATAAGTTAGAATTATTTTATGGAGAAAAAATTATTCCAGAAAGGACACTAATTTTCTTTGATGAAATTCAAGCAAATGAAAGAGCGTTAACATCACTAAAATATTTCTGTGAAGATGATAATGAATATCATGTGATTGCAGCAGGTTCATTATTAGGAATAGCAATAAATAGAGAAAATTATTCATTTCCAGTTGGAAAAGTGCAAATGATTAATATGTATCCATTATCATTTAAAGAATTTTTAATAGCTTTGGGAAGACAAAATTTAATAGATGAAATTCAAAAACATTATGAAAATAATGAAAGAATGAGTAAAGATATACATGAGTTATGTTTAAAATTATACAGAACATATTTAATAGTGGGTGGTATGCCTGAAGTTGTAAAAACATATTTAGAAGAAAAAAAGGTAATAATGACAATTGATGTTCAGGCTGAAATTTTAGAGTCATATAAAAGGGATATGACAAAATATGCTAATAGTAGTTTATCAAATAGAATAATATCTGCATTTGATTCAATACCTTTGCAACTAGCTAAAGATAATCCGAAGTTTCAATATAAAGTGATATCAAGAGGAGGAACAGCTAGTATTTTTGGAGAAGCCCTACTATGGCTTAAAAATAGTGGTATTGTAAATCAAATATATAAAGTTATACCAGAATTACCATTAGAAATGCATAAGGATTTATCTTCTTTTAAATTATATATGAGTGATGTTGGCTTATTTGTAAATAAGGCAGGATATCCTTTATATCAAATAGATTTAAGTACTAATCCAACTATGATAGCTATGGGACCTCTTACAGAGCATTATGTAGCAAATGAATTAAGAATAAATGGATATGAATCATATTATTGGGAATCAGAAGGAAAAGCAGAATTGGATTTTATAATTCAAAAAGGAATGGATATAATTCCTATAGAGGTAAAGTCTAATATTCATACAAAATCAAAGAGTTTAGATATGTATATGAAAAATTTTAATCCAAAAATAGCAATAAGAATTTCAGAAAAGAATTTTGGATATGAAAACAACATAAAATCAGTTCCGCTATATGCAGTATTTTGTATTTAAAAGATAATATATAATTAATGGTAGATATTTTAAATTAGTATATGTGGGGATTTAATTATATGGAAAATATAACTTATGTATATTTAATTAGACATGCTGAACAATTAAAAGAAGATGGCATTAAAAATATAAATGAAGATACTCAGATTAGTAATGAAAAAATACCTTTATCAGCAAAAGGTGAAAAACAAGCAGAAAATGTAAGTAATATAAAAGAATTAAATAATATATACACATTATGGTCTAGTAATTATGTTAGAGCAATTTCTACTGCTAAATATATAGCTTTAAATAATAAAATTGATATTAATATTGATGAAAAACTAGGCGAAAGAAAATTAGGTAATTTAGAAAAGTTAAGAATATTAGGACGTAATAAAAAATATTCATATACCATAGAGCAATTATTAGATGAAAACTTAAAAAATACAGGTGGAGAAAGTAGAAAAGAAGTAACTAAAAGAATGGAACAAGCATTTAATAAAATTTTATCAGATAATATAGGGAAAAGAGTAGCTATAATAAGCCATGGAGCAGCAATAAAATTTTTATTAATGAAGTGGTGTAAATTAAATAAATGTGCAGAAATAGAATTTAGAAATAAAGTTATTATTTTAAATACACCAGGAATTTTAAAATTAATATTTGAAAATAAAGAATTAATAGATATTTTGCAAGTTATGTAATAATCTATTGATATAAAATAGAAAATATCATATAATTTATACATATTAAATAATGATTGGAGAATGTTTATGAATAAAAAACTAAAAGTATCAATAATAGTAATAGTAGCGATACTAGTAATTGGAATAGGTGCTTTTGCATATTTTTTAATATCAGATTTAATAGAAGAAGGAAAACTAAAAAATGAAATAAATAACATAAGTTATGTTATGGCAGAAGGAAACTTTGAAGATGCAAAAAACATGACAAAAACGAGAGTTACAAAAGGAGATTATTTAAAAGTAGAAGATGCGGCCAAAAACTATCTTGCAGAATTAATAGATAGTACTAGTGGATTAATAGAGATAGCAAATGATGAAAGATTAGTAAATATGCTTACAGCAGATAATTACATAAAAGATGGTCCAGAATTTACAAATACTAAATCTTTTATTACAGAAGCAAAAAATAAAATAAATGAGAGTAAAGAAAAATCTAAAGATAAATTTACACAGGAAAATATGATGTCACATCTGGACCAAAATTTAGATAGCTATTATGTAGATTTATATAAAGAACTTATGGGAGAAGCAGATTATGAATCTATAGAAACATCATTAAATGAAATATCAAATATTTTAGAAAACTCAGAAAAAGTAATAAACTTTTTAGTAAAAAATAAAGATAAATGGTCAGTGCAAAATAATACAATTATATTTACTGAGGATAACCTTATATCTGAATATAATTCATTACTTTCAAATATGAGTGGAGGTGTAGAGTATACTAAAGACTTTGGAACATACACTATAGATAGTAGTTGGGAAGAATACTTAAATCAATCTGCTGATAATGAATTCTTTTATGTCAAAGTAGGCACTAATAGTTTGGAAAAACAAAATAATATATCTGTAAAAGAAGAAACTAACTCATATTCTGAAAGTAATCATATAAACTTTAAAAATTGGATTTTATCACAATTATCAAGTGAGTTATCAGAAAATGATACAATAAATGCTAATGCTTTTACATCTGATAATGGATATACAGTATATGAGTTTGAGATACATAATGGAGTAGAAAATGTTACTAACAATAAGTACTATATTATAGGAGATTATAAGCATATATTAGTAGATGAAACTGTTTATACAGATTCAGAAAATGTAGGAGATGTAGATGATATTGCAAGAGAAATTGTAAATACATTTAAATGGAATGATTAATAAAAAGAAAAGGAAGATAAAAAATGTCTGAAAGCCTTGATACTGTATATATATATATATATATATTGTAAGATTTAATAGAAAAGAAAATATAAACATAGAAAGAATGAATAAAGCTATGTATTTTAGATGAATATAAAATATATGGCCTTTTTTCAACCATGGGGGACGGGCCCTTTTGGTTGAAAACTAAATTTAGTTTAATAATATAAACTAAGTAAAATGGAAAAAAGAATAACAAAAAAATAAGAAGTTAGTAGCTTCTTATTTTTTTAAATAGAAATAATCTTCCGGCTTGCCGGTAGTAACGAAGGCTTTAGCTATGTAGTAGACAAAACTCCCTTCAAGATAT
>CALXQA010000011.1 GCA_944390335.1 uncultured Clostridia bacterium | reverse complement strand
AAAACTTTCTTAAAATAGCAAGAATTTCTTGCTATTTTTTCTTTGGTATAGTAAAATTATATATGTAAAGTGAGGTAAAATAATGGAAAAATTGACAGTAGCAATTATAGGAAAACCTAATGTAGGAAAATCAACTTTTTTTAATTATTTAATAGGTGAAAGACGCTCTATTGTAGACGACATGCCAGGTGTAACAAGAGATAGAGTGTATGGCAAAAGTAATTGGAGAGGAAAAGATTTTACATTAATAGATACAGGTGGTATTGAAGAAGATAATGATAATGTTATAGCAACTCAAATGAGATTTCAAGCAGAAATTGCTATTGAAATGGCAGATGTGGTAGTTTTTATGACAGATATTCAAACAGGAATAACCCCAATAGATAAAGATATAGCATTAATGCTAAAAAAATCAAAAAAGCAAGTTATTTTAGTTTGTAATAAAGTAGATGACTTTAAAAAATTAGAAAATGAAATTTATGAATTCTATAACTTAGGACTTGGAAAACCTTACCCTATATCATCTGCAAACGCTAAAGGAATAGGAGATGTACTAGATGCAATATATGAAGCATTTCCAGAAAAAGAAAATATAGAAGATGACTCAGAATATATAAAAGTAGCAATTATAGGGAAACCTAATGTAGGAAAATCATCTTTAGTAAATAAAATATTAGGAGAAAATAGGAGTATTGTAAGTAATATAGCAGGAACAACTCGTGATGCTATAGATTCGGAATTTGAAAATAAGTATGGAAAATACATTTTTATAGATACAGCAGGATTAAGAAAACATAGCAAAATAAATGAGAATATTGAAAAATATAGTATATTAAGAACAACACTTGCAATAGAAAGAGCAGATGTATGTATAATAATGATAGATGCAAATGAGGGAGTTACTGAGCAAGATACAAAAATTGCAGGAAAAGCACATGAAGCAGGTAAAGGAGTAATTATTGTAATAAATAAATGGGATGAATATAATAAAGAAAATGGAACATTAGAAAATTATACAAAAATAGTTTATCAAAAACTATCATACTTAACATATGCACCAATACTATTTATATCAGCAAAAACAGGACAAAGAGTAGAAAAGTTATTTGAAATTATAAATGAAGTATCAAACAACAACTCATTAAGAATACAAACATCAGTATTAAATGAAATACTATCAGAAGCAGTATCAATGGTGCAACCGCCAACAGATAAAGGAAAAAGACTAAAAGTCTTTTATATAACACAAGTAAGTACTAAACCACCAACATTTGCAATATTTGTAAATGACAAAAAATTGTTTCATTTTTCATATGAAAGATATATTGTAAACAAACTAAGGCAAGAAATAGGATTTAGAGGAACACCAATAAGAATATTAGTTAGAGAAAGAAAGGAGAAATAATTATGATTTGGGCATGTATAATATCAGGAATAATAGCATATTTATTAGGAAGCATAAGCTTTTCAGTAATCTTTACAAAAAGAATAGCAGGATTTGATGTAAGACAAAAAGGAAGTGGAAATGCAGGAAGTACAAATGTATTAAGAACAGCAGGAAAAAAACCAGCAGCACTTACACTAATATGTGATATATTAAAAGGCGTAATAGCTGTATTAATAGCATTTTTAATAGGAAAAATATTTAATTTTTCAGTATCAGATAGTGCTTTTCTTATTCAAATAGCAGGAATACTTGTAGTAATAGGACACACATTTCCAATATTTTTTGGATTTAAAGGAGGAAAAGGAGTTGCAACAGCATTAGGAGTACTACTAATTACTAATTGGCAAATAGGACTAATATGCTTAGTATTTGCACTTGTATTAATGGCAATAACAAGAATAGTAGCATTAGGTTCAATTGCAGCAGCAATACTATTTCCAGTACTATGTTTCTTTATAACAAACAATTATTTAGTAGGAGATAGTTCAACTAGAATAACATATCTAATATTTGGAATAATAATGGCATTAATAGTAATATTTAATCATAGAAGTAATATACAAAGAATGGCAAGTGGAACAGAAAATAGATTAATATTCAAAAAATAATATTAAAACATTTAGGAGGAATACAAATGAATAATAATAAAATAGCAGTTATAGGAAGTGGAAGCTGGGGGCTTGCACTTGCCAATCATTTAGCTTTTAAAGGAAATGATGTAAAAGTATGGTCTTTTACAGAAGAAGAAAAAGATTTAATAAATAATCATCATAAATGTAAATTCATACCAGATATGATTCTTAATGAAAAAATAGTATGTTCTAATGATATAAAAGAAGTAGTAGAAGATGCTAAATATATTTTTCATGTAACACCATCTAAATTTACAAGAGATATATTTAATAGTTATAAAGAATATATAAAAGACGCTCCAGTAATTATATGTTCAAAAGGATTTGAAAATAGTACATTAAAAAGATTAGATGAAGTATTAGAAGAAGAAAAGAAAGATGTAAGAATTGCAGCATTATCAGGTCCTAGTTATGCATCAGAAGTATCAAAAAAAATACCAACAGCAGTTATTTTAGCATCAAAAGACAATAAACTATTAGATGAAGTATCAGACTTAATTATGAATGAATATATGAGAATATATGAATCAAACGATATAATAGGAGTTGAAGTAGGAGGAGCACTAAAAAACATAATTGCACTTTGCACAGGAATATGTATAGAATTAGGGTATGGAGTAAACTCGCAAGCAGCATTAATAACAAGAGGACTAGCAGAAATTGCAAGACTTGGAACAAAAATGGGAGCAGAAAAAGAAACATTTTATGGTTTATCAGGACTTGGAGACTTAATACTTACATGCTCTAGTGATGAAAGCAGAAATAGAAGAGCAGGAAGACTAATTGGAAAAGGAAAAAATATAGAAGAAATAAAACAAGAAATTGGAATGACAATAGAAAGTATAGACAATATAGAAATTGCAAAAAAATTAGCAGAAAAATATAAAGTAGACATGCCGATAGTGAATGCAGCATATGAAATACTATATAATAATTTAGAAGTAAGAAAAGCAGCTGAAATGTTAATGAATAGAACAAAAAAATTTGAAAATGAATAAAAAATATGAATAAAAAATTACCTTGTGTAAATAATAATTGTGCGAGGTAATTTTTTTATGAAAAAAGAAATTAGTAAATATTTATTAATTGTTTTAATAATCATATTTGTTATAATGCTAGGAATTCTAGTATATGTAAAGTTCTTTTATTCAGAAAACAATAAAGAATATTCTGTTTTAAAAGAAAAAGGAGAAGGAGAAATAATATATCTTGATACTGCAATAATAGACTTACTAAATAAATTAAACAATATCTCATATTCAAGATACGAAGTAACGATAAAACAAATAAATGAAGGTCAGCAACAAAGTGATTCAGACTCTAGCAAGCAGACAGGCGAGCAAAATATGCAGTCAGAAGGAACAGGAGATACATCTTCAAAAGATACAGGAAGTGCATCAGAAGTTACAAACCAAAGTGAGAATAAAAGTTCTAAACTTTCACAAGTAGACTCATTACTAAATACAGACTATAACAATATTCCTTGGGAAGAAATATCATATGGAATAGAAACAATATATACTGCAATTCCAACTATAAAAATTGATATGAAAACTTTAAATGTATCAGACGAAGATTTAAATAACTTTGGAGTATCTTTAGATGGAGTAGCACAATCTATAAAGGCAAAAGACAAAAATGGAGCATTAACTAATTTATATAATTTATATACATTTTTACCAAAATTTCTTTCAGCATTTTCTAATGATGAATCTAAATTAAATATATATAATACTAAATTAAATGTTTTAAATGCATATGTATTAGTGAATAATGATAAATGGGAAGATATGAGTTTAAGTATTAATTCTGCTATAGATTGTATAACTAAAGCCAAAAGTGGAGAAAACATATTAGATACAGAACAAGTTAGCTTTGATAAGGCATACACATTATTACAAGAACTAAAAAATGGAATTAATGTAGAAGATAAAGAAATATTTTATTTAAAATACAAACTTACAATGGAACAATTAGAGATTTTGTAAAATAAAAGTATCAGATTATCTGGTACTTTTTCTATGTTTATGGTAAAATAGAAAATAAAAAATATAATAAAGAATATAATATAATAAAAGTGGAGAAATTATGTTAATTAGTATTACTAATAAAGAAATGTTAATAAAATTTGGAGAATATAAGATAAAATATATAGATATATTAAAAAAATATTCTAAAGAAATGAAAATAGATGATATTAGACTTGATGATTATAATCTAGAAAAGGCATTTAATAATATAGGACTAGATAATTATTATGAATATTTAATAGAAATCGAGGGTGAAATTATAGGAGGTATTGAATACCATAAAGAAATTTCAGAAATAGATAACAATGAAGTAATATCACTTGACTTTATATTTATAGAAGAAAGGTATAGAAAAAAAGGATATGCAACAAAAACATTAGAAAGTATAAAATATTTTGAAAATAAAAGAATAGAAATACCTTGTTATTACAATATTCCAGATATAAAAAAATTCATACAAAAAATAGGGAAAGAATTGATAACAACTTTTATAGTCTAGTAAAATATAAATAGAATGATAGTAAATTTATAAAAAATACTATCATTCTAAAATATAATAAAACAAAAAATCAATATGATAAACTATTTTTCTTGATTATCATTGCTGTTTTCTTTCATATTACTTTGCTTTCCATTATTAGGACAATTCTTTTGAGAATTCTTTTTGTTATCTTTTTTGCAATCTTTGTTCTTAGCCATAAGAACACCTCCAATCTTAAATAATTAATAATAGTATTAACAAAATGAAAAAAATTATTCATATAAATAAAAAATATAAAAAATATATAAAAATATTTACTTTTATTTTTCATAATGTTATATTAAATATATAAATAATATTTGTTTAATATAAATAAAACAGAAAAAATAACATATGAAAAATAGGGGGATTTAAAATGATAAAAACAAAATATTTATTAATTATATTATTAGTTTCTGTAGCACTTATTTTTATTCCAAATAAAGCATATGCAGCTGTAGAGTCAGAAAGAAAGTTTGAAGAAACTGGAGGAAGTTTTAATTTATACCTAACTGGTTTAAACCTTGATACTACACATGAATATCAATTTGGTATAGTAAGTGAAAAAACAAATGAAATTGAAAATTGGTTTGATATTGAAGAATATACAGAAAATACAGCTACAGTATTTATTGATATATCAAAATATTATATAAAACAGGTAGCTTTATTTACAAATACAGGATATCTTACAATAAAAGATATTACAGAAGATACTAATGTATTGGAAAACTATGAAGTTGATTTAACACCAGATTATATGAAATTAGTAAATACGTCATTAGTAAAAAATGGTCAATCATTATCTACATATGAATGGGATTGTGGAGCTTATACTTCATCTATCAGTAAAGCATATTATCAGTATCAAAAAATAACAGATCAAAATGTAATAGATAGATATCTTGAAATAAAAGAAAATAATGGAAATGTCTATGAAATGAAAGATATGTTCAATAATACATATCCTACATCTAATTGGAATGAATGGAACACTTGGATATATTCACAAGGTGGAAGTCCATCACTTAAGATAGAAGCACCAGATGAAGGATTATACTATATGTGGTTATATTTTAAAGGTGATAATATAAAAGATATTTATGCCTTTGTTATAGTTGATGCGCTTAGTGATAAGATTTACTTACAAAGTATTAATTTACCATTAAATAGATATAATGTTTCTGTAGGAAAATCTATTACATTAACTCCATTCTTTGTACCATCAAATGCAACAAATAAAAATGTTACATGGAGTTCTAGTGATGAAAAAATAGCTAAAGTTGATTCTAATGGAAAAGTTACTGCATTAAAACCTGGAACTGTTATAATTAAAATTACTGCAGAAGAAGGAAATGGAGATATATTTGAAACTTGTACAGTTACAGTAGTAGAAGATGATAATGAAAATAATGATAATGAAAATAATAACAACAATAATGGAAATAATAATGATGATATCAGCAATATAGAAAAAGATGAGACAGTTTCTCCAACACCTATACCTCAAACGGGAGAAAAGTTGATTATATTTATTATACCAATTGTAATTTTATCAGGAATTATAATTGCTTATATAAAATTAAAAAAGTCTAAGGATATTAGATAGAATAAAATAAATTAAATATAAAAAATAATTAAATAAAAGTCTACTTTATATTAAAACCAAAAATATTGAGTAGACTTTTTAATTTAAATCAAACTATTTAGAAAAAATAAGTTGAAATTTTACATAATTTATTGTAAAATATAAATATAAGTAAATTGAGTAATCGCGCATATCAATGTTGAAAGACGATATGTGAGGAAAGTCCGGGCCCCAAAGAGCAATGATGCTGGATAACGTCCAGTGAGGGAAACCTTAAGGAAAGTGCAACAGAAAATAACCGCCTATATATAGGTAAGGGTGAAAAGGCGAGGTAAGAGCTCACCGTAGATGTGGTGACACATCTAGCCGTGTAAACCCCATCTGGAGCAACACCGAGACTAGGAGGCTAAGACTGCTCGTCATCTCCTTAATTTGGTGGCATGAGATATATAGTAATATATATCCTAGATAAATGATTACTCTAGACAGAACCCGGCTTATAGATTTACTTATTTTTCTAAATAATAGAAGTGCTAAACACTTTCTATTATTTTTTTCATATCATCAGGAAGTGTGCATGATATCATAATTTCTTTTTTAGTAACTGGATGTAAAAATGTAATTTTACTTGCATGTAAAGCTTGTCTATCAATTAAGTTAGACTTTTCACCATATAAAGTATCACCAAGTATTGAATGACCTATATATCTAAAATGTACACGAATTTGATGTGTCCTTCCAGTATGAAGAATGCATCTTAGCATAGTATATTCTTTATTGCTAATAGAAAAATTTTTTAGCACTTTATACTCAGTAATAGCATTTTTTCCTTCATCAGAGACGCATCTTTCTATTATACTATTATTCTTTCTAGCAATAGGTTTATCAATAACCCCATCATTTTCAATTCTTCCATTTACAATAGTAATATATTCTTTATTGTAATTTTGGAGTGAATATTGTATAAAAGGAAATTTAGCAAATAGCACTATTCCAGAAGTATCTTTATCCAACCTATTAATAGGTCTAATTTTTCTTTTTAAATTTATACTATCAAAATAAAACTTAAGGCCATTAGACAAACTATCATCAAAATGCTCTAAAGAAGGATGAACAGGCATATGAGGGGGCTTATTTAAAGCAATAATATAGTCATCTTCATATAAAATATCTAAAGGCACAAACTTAGGTAATATATTACAATTATTTTCCTCATCATCTAATTTAATGCTTACTTTATCTCCATTATTTACAACTTTATCTAAATAAATTAATTGATTATCATCATTTAAATAAATATTATTATTAATTTTTAAATGCAAACAATACCTATTAGAAAAATGATAGTGAACAATTAAAACTTCTCTTATACTTTTCTCATTATTAACTATATATTCCAAAAACATTTTATTTGCTCCTTTAATTAAATAATATTTTATCAAAAATCTTGTACTTTTTCTATATTTTATATATAATTACTCTGGAGGTATTAAACATGGATTTCATAGAAAAAGTAAAAAGAAAGGCAAAAGAAGAAATAAAAACAATTGTTTTACCTGAATCTGAAGACATAAGAGTATTAAAAGGTAGTGAAATTGTTATAAAAGAAGGATTTGCCAAAATTATTTTATTGGGTAGTAAAGAAAAGATATTAGAAGATACTAAAAATAGTAATATAAATTTAGAAGGAGTAGAAATAATAAATCCAAAAGAATCTAATAAATTAGATTTATATATAGAAAAATTGTATGAACTTAGAAAGCAAAAAGGAATGACTAAAGAAGAAGCCAAAAAACTA
This sequence comes from uncultured Clostridia bacterium, assembly GCA_944390335.1. Taxonomy (GTDB): domain Bacteria; phylum Bacillota; class Clostridia; order TANB77; family CAG-508; genus CAG-793. The sequence goes on along the minus strand of CALXQA010000011.1, from coordinate 16,379 downwards.
CTTACAGAAAATTCAAGATATTTTGCAAGTATGATGGTAAAACTAGGAGATGCAGATGGCTTTGTATCAGGGGCAAGTCATGCAACAGCAGACACTCTAAAACCAGCCCTTCAGATTATAAAAGGAAAGCCTGGGATAAAGACAGTTTCAGCCTTTTTTATAATGTCACTTCCAACTAATGAATTTGGAGAAGATGGTGTATTTATTTTTGCAGATTGTGGTATGAATGAAAATCCAAATGAAGAACAATTAGCAGATATTGCAATAGAATCAAGTAAATCTTTTAAAGAATTAATAAATCCAGAAGGAGTACCAAAAATTGCAATGCTTTCATATTCAACTAAAGGAAGTGCACATTCAGAACTTACAGAAAAAATGATAAAGGCTACTAAGCTTGTACATGAAAAAGAGCCTATGCTATTAGTAGATGGTGAACTACAATTAGATGCTGCAATCGTGCCAGAAATAGCAAGTAAAAAAGCACCTAATAGCCCTATTAAAGGAAATAGTAATATACTAATATTTCCAGATTTAAATGCTGGAAATATAGGATATAAATTAGTTCAAAGATTAGCACATGCACAAGCTTTTGGACCACTTTGTCAAGGTTTGGATAAGCCAGTAAACGATTTATCAAGAGGCTGCTCTTCAGAAGATATTGCTGGTGTTGTAGCAATAACATGTATTCAGGCACAAAATATAGGAAAGGAATAAATATTTATGATTATTTTAGTATTAAACTCTGGAAGTTCTTCACTCAAATATCAATTAATTGATACATCAGATGATAATGTTTTAGCAAAAGGAAATTTTGAAAGAATTGGACAAAAAAATGCTTTCTTAACACATAAAGTAGGAGAAACAAAACATAAATTTGAACTAGATGTAGAAAACCATGAAATGGCACTAAATGTCATTATAAGTAAGCTTACAAGTAAAAGCTGTGGAGTAATATCAGGTATTGATAAAATAGATGCAATAGGGCATAGAGTAGTACATGGAGGAAGTGATTTTACATCATCAGTTTTAGTAGATGAAAATGTAATAAAAAAACTAGAAGAGAACGTAAATTTAGCACCACTTCATAATCCATCAGCAATAGCAGGAATAAAAGCATGTATGGAAATAATGCCTGATAAACCTAATGTTACAGCATTTGATACAGCATTTCATCAAACAATACCAGAAGAAAGATATATATATCCAATACCATATAAATATTATGAAAAATATAAAATAAGAAAATATGGATTTCATGGAATTTCACATCAGTATGTTGCAAATAGAGTAGCACAGCTAAAAAATGTACCAGCAAAAAGCTTAAAAATAGTTAATTGCCATTTAGGGCAAGGTGCAAGTATATGTGCAATACTAAATGGAAAAAGTGTAGATACATCAATGGGATTCACACCACTTGGAGGAATACCAATGGGAACACGTTCTGGTGATTTAGATCCATCAGTTGTAACATATATAATGGAAAAAGAAAATATAGAATCAAAAGAAATGGAAAATATATTAAATAATAAATCAGGAGTATTTGGTGTATCAGAAGTATCAGTAGATTTTAGAGATATAGAAGCAGAAGCTGAAAAAGGAGACCACAATGCAAAACTTGCAATGAAGATATTTATATATGATGTAGCACAATTTATAGCAAAATATGCAGTAGCAATGCAAGGAATAGATGTGATTACATTTACAGCAGGAGTAGGAGAAAAAGGAATAGAAGATAGGGAAGAGATATGTAAATATTTAGAATTTTTAGGAGTAAAAATAGATAAAGAATTAAATAATCATAAAAATATAGAAGCAAAAATATCAAGTAAAGACTCAAAAATAGAAGTATGGGTAATTCCTACAAACGAAGAACTTTTAATAGCAAAAGATACTGAAAGAATTGTAAAATCTACAATATCTTAATATAAATTAAAGTTAAGAAAAATAAAAATAATAAAAAGAAAGGAAAAAGAATAATGAAAGTATTAGTAATAAACTGTGGAAGTTCATCTCTAAAATATCAATTAATAGATATGACAGATGAAGAAGTAATTGCAAAAGGTACATATGAAAGAATAGGAGAAAAATCATTTTTGACACATAAAGTAAATGGAGAAAAATATGTGTTAGAACATCCAGTAAAAAATCATAAAGAAGCATTAGACTTTGCAATTTCTCAATTATTAAATGAAGAATATAAAGCAATATCTAGCTTAGAAGAAATAAATGCAATTGGACATAGAATTGTGCATGGAGGAGAATATTTTAGTGAATCAGTAATAATAACAGATGAAGTAATAGAGAAAATAGATAAATGTTCAAGCTTAGCACCAGTACATAATCCAGCAGCAATTATAGGAATAAAAGCATGCAGAGAACTTATGCCAAATATTCCAATGTGTGCTGTTTTTGATACAGCATTTCATCAGACAATACCAGAAGAAAGATATATATATCCAATACCATATAAGTATTATGAAAAATATAGGATAAGAAAATATGGAGCACATGGGACATCACACTTTTTTGTATCAAGAAGAATGGCAGAATTAATAAATAAGCCTATAGAAAACTCAAAAATAGTAGTATGTCATTTAGGGCAAGGTGCAAGTATATGTGCAGTATTAAATGGAAAAAGTGTAGATACATCAATGGGATTGACCCCACTTGGAGGAATTCCAATGTGTGCTAGGTCAGGTGATTTAGACCCATCAGTTGTAACATATATAATGGAAAAAGAAAACTTAACACCAGAAGAAACAGAAAAAATGTTAAATAAAGAATCTGGAGTATTCGGAATATCGGGAATTTCAGCAGATTTTAGAGATATAGAAAAAGAAGCATATGAAAATGGCAATGAAAAAGCAAAATTAGCCTTAAACCATTATAAATATATAGTAGCACAATTCATAGTAAAATATGCAGTAGCAATGCAAGGAATAGATGGAATAGCATTTACAGCAGGAGTAGGGGAAAATCAATATAGAGTAAGAAAAGGTATTTTAGAAAACTTAGCATTTTTAGGAATAACAGTAGATGAAGAAAACAATAAAGTAAGAGGAGAAGAAATAAGAATATCAGGAAAAGACTCAAAAATACCAGTATGGGTAGTGCCTACAAATGAAGAATTAGTAATTGCAAGAGATGCATTAAGGCTAATAAAAAAATAAAAGTGCAATGTAAGATGGAATAATATAGAAGTGGAGAAAAAAATGAAAAAACAAACATTTAATGAAATATATAAAAAAGTAAATCATAATCCATATACACAAGTAACAAATATATTAAAAAAAGCTACAATAAAATCAAATGCCAAAAATCTACTTAAGAACTATGGAAATATAATACTAATAATTATTTGCATAATGTTATTAATATTTCTATATACATTTAGAAACAATTTAATAACTATATTATATGCAACAATACTATTATTTGCATTATTTGCAATTACCATCTTATATAATACATATAAATTAAGCTTAGAAGAAGAAGCTTTGAAGTTAAAAATAAATTTTCAAACAAATATAATACCATATAATAAACTATCAGGGATATATGTAGAAAGAAATAAAAAAAGACTATTCTTCTTTCCAATCTATTATTATAATTTAATAATAACATATATGTCAGATCAAAAAGATAGATTAAATATGTACACATTACCACTAATAATGGTAAATAAAAAAGAACTTACAAACTTCTTTGGTTCATTTGAATATGAGACATATAAAGAGCAAGAAGAAGATACAAAAAAAGAAGAAGAAAATAAAAAGAATATGTACAAAGCAATTGGAATATCCATAGGAATACTTTTAATAATAATCTTTATAATAGCAATAATATTATATATATTCCAAAAAACAAACTAAAAAAGTAAACAAACCAAAAAAAGTTACATATACTATTATTAAGATATTAAGAAGAAACACACTTCTTATATATTAAAAATAAAAAGTTTATAATTAAATTTTTTATTTAAATTAAAAAAAGAGGCAATCTTAATGGATACTATTGTATTAAAATTTGGAGGAAGTTCAGTATCAGATAACTTAAACTTAAACATAGTTGCACAAAAAATTATAGAATTTAAGCAAAAAGGAAACAATGTAATATGTGTTGTGTCAGCACAAGGAAAAATGACGGACAATTTAATAAAAGAAGCAAAAGAACTTAGTGCGATACCAGATGAAAGAGAACTAGATGCACTATTAAGTACAGGAGAACAAATATCAGCATCGAAGCTTGCAATATTACTAAATATGCTAGGATATAAAGCAATATCATTAACAGGGTGGCAAGCAGGTATACTTACTAATTCTGAATACCAATCATCAAAAATACTTGATATCAATGTATCAAGAATAAACAAAGAATTACAAGAAAATAAAATAGTAGTAATAACTGGATTTCAAGGAGTGGATAAAAAAAATAACATAACAACACTAGGAAGAGGAGGTTCAGATACAACTGCAGTAGCAGTAGCTGCAGCTATAAAGGCAAAGCACTGCTATATATTTTCAGATGTAGATGGAATATATACAGCAGATCCTAGAGATGTAAAATTAGCACATAAATTAAATTCTATTTCATATGAAGAGATGTCATATATTTCTGGAGAAGGTGCTAAAGTGTTACATGATAGATGTGTAGAACTTGCAGAAAAATATAATATGCCAATTATAGCTGCATCTACTTTTAATAAAAATAAAGGAACAAAAATATGTAATTCAGAGCAAATAAAAAAATCAGAAAATAGTGTAGAATCGCATGATAAATCAAATATGGAAGAAACTATAATAAAAAGTATAATCAAAAATGATAATATAATATATATAGAAATAGAAAACTATGATAATCCATATAATCTTATAACTACATTAGTAGAAAATAATATAAAAATTGGTCAATATTTTATAAAAAACACAAAAATTGCATTTACAATTAATAAAATAGATAGAGCAAAAGTTCAAAAAATATTAGATGAAATAGATAAGGAAACAAAAGTAATTCCAGTAACAAAAATATCAATAGTAGGTTCAGGAATATCAAACCATACAGAAATAATAAAAAATGTATTAGAATCTTTTTATGATATAAAAAATGACATAATAGATATAGATATATCAGCATGTAAGATATCTGTATTATTTAATAAGATAATTGATATAAAATATTTAAATGAACTTCATAATAAAATAATAGAAAAAAATTAACCAAAATCAACCAAGAGGGACGGGTCTTTTTGGTTGATTTTTTGCATAAACTGTTTTTTATATATTTTGTTTTCATATTTTAAAGAAATACTGAATATAATTAAATATATAGAAAAAAAGACAAGTTTAGGAGGGAAAGTATGATACAAGAAGAACGCAAGATGACATTAAAAGATAATGGTTCATTAAACTCTGTGCAAAATTTAATATTGGAAAATAGAGAAAAGTTAAGCATCTCAGGAGTTTTAGATGTTTTGAGTTTTGATGACCAGATAGTTATTCTAGAAACAGAGTTAGGTATGCTAACTATAAAAGGTGAAGATTTAAGAATTAATAAACTAAGTATTGATACGCAAGATGTAATAATAGAAGGTTCTATTACAAGTCTTAGTTATAGTGAAAAAGAAGAAAAAAAGTCTACTAGTTTATTAGGAAAAATTTTTAAATAAAGTTTAAATAAATCTTAAATAAACTTTTAAATAAATTTTTTAATAAATTTTAAAATAATAGTAGATAGTAATAGGTGATTTTTATTATGGATTTTTTTATTAACAGCCAAATAGGAATATTTTTGATATATATAGCTAGTGGAATCCTAATTTGCCTTTTATTTGATATTTTTAGAGCTTTAAGAAAATCAATAAAAACTGCTGATTTTATTACATATATAGAAGATATAATTTTTTGGATTATAGTTTGTAGCTTTTTAATGTATTTGATTTTTACTTTAAATTCAGGAAATATTAGATTTTATATTTTTCTAGCTCTTTTTATTGGAGGGGTACTTTATTATTGTACAATAAGTAAGTATTTCTTAAGTATATCTACCAAGATTTTTATGTTACTTAAAAAAATATTCAAAAAACTTATTATACTATTATTAATCCCTATAAGAATATTTATGAGAGTAAATAAAAAAATAATTTGCTTTTTATGTATAAACCTACAAAATATGTCAAAGTTTTTTAAAAAGTTCCCTAAAATTACAAAAAAAGAAAAAAAGACTGTCAAATAAAAAGGAATTTAGTAAAAATTGTAGAATATAATAAATAGGTGTTTTATAATTTTAAATTATGTTTGGAGAGATTTACTTATGAAAAAAGTTTTTAAATATACTTTTATTATATTAATATTTATATATATTGTACATATATTTATAACTCAACAATTAACATTAAATGCATATTCTGCTGAAAGCAAAGAATACAGTAGTAAAATTGATGAAGAAAAAGAATTACAAAAAGAATTAAATTCAACAATAGAGAATTTAAATTCAACTGATTATATTGAAAACCAAGCTAGAGAAAAGTTAGATATGTATTTACCTAATGAAAGAGTATACATAGATATAACCAAGTAATTTGATTGAATACTTGGTTTACTTTTTTTATTTTTTAATGTATAATATATATAGTATTTTTATTTAATATATATTTCATTTTATTTTAATCTTGTGAATACCCAATAATATAAGTAATAAAGAAATATTTAAAAATAGAATTTTTATAGATAAGGAGAATCAAATGGATTTAAAAAATTATACTTTAGTAGAATTAAGACAACTTGCAAAAGAGGCTGGTGAAAAAAATGTCTCAAAATTAAGCAAAGAAGATTTAATTAATTTATTATCAAATAAACAAGAAAGTAATAATACTGATAATAAAGATGATAATCTTAATAACGATAATAATAATGAGGAAGAAGTGAGGATTGTTGAAGGATATACTCTATCTAGTAAAGATGACAGAATTGCAGAAGGCATTCTTGAAATTCTTCCTGATGGTTATGGCTTTTTAAGGGGGAAAAATTATTTATCTACTCCAGATGATATTTACATATCACCAGTACAGATAAGAAGATTTAAGTTAGATAATGGTGATAAAATAAAAGGAATTGCAAGAAGTCCAAAAGAAGGTGAAAAATTTCCCGCTCTTATATTTGTTGGAGAAGTAAATGGTGAAGCACCTGAACTTGCATATAGAAGGAAGAAGTTTGATGACCTTATTCCTATATATCCTGATGAAAAACTTAAAATGGAAACAGTTCCTAATGAGTATGCAATGAGAATGATTGATCTAATTTGTCCAATAGGAAAAGGGCAAAGGGGGATGATTGTTGCTCCTCCTAAAGTAGGAAAGACTACTTTATTAAAGAAAATTGCAAATAGTATTACGACTAACAATCCAGAGATTGAGTTAATAGTATTATTAATAGATGAAAGGCCTGAGGAAGTTACTGATATGAGAAGGTCTATAAAAGGTGATGTTATTTATTCTACATTTGATGAACTTCCAGAGCATCATGCTAAAGTTGCTGAAATGGTATTAGAAAGGGCAAAAAGGCTTACAGAGCAAAAGAAAGATGTAGTTATATTATTAGATAGTATAACAAGACTTGCAAGAGCATATAACTTAACTATTCCTTCATCAGGAAGAACTTTATCAGGTGGTTTAGATCCTGCAGCACTTCATAAGCCTAAAAAATTCTTTGGTGCAGCTAGAAATATTGAAAATGGAGGAAGTCTAACTATTCTAGCTACAGCTTTGATTGATACAGGTAGCAGAATGGATGAAGTTGTTTTTGAAGAATTTAAAGGAACTGGAAATATGGAAATTGTACTAGATAGAGCTTTATCAGAAAAAAGAATATTCCCAGCAATTGATATTAATAAATCTGGTACAAGAAGAGAAGATTTGTTACTTTCAAAAGAAGAACTTAGTGCAGTTTATTCATTAAGAAAAGCTATGTCCACAATGTCAACTACTGAGGTTGCAGAACAACTTTCTGCTCAAATGATGTCTACTAAATCAAATGAAGAATTAGTTGAAAGAATTAATAAAATTTTTAAAAATAAATAAATATATAGAAAAACTAAATAGAGCTTTTTATTGCTTCTATTTAGTTTTTTTCAGGTTTAAACTTAGAAATTGGATTATTATCTATAGCATTTTTTATTTGTTCATTTGCAACATGTGTGTATATCTCAGTTGTAGAAATACTTTCATGTCCAAGAAGCTCTTTTAATGTCCTTATATCTACATGACCTTTTTGATACATAAGAGTAGCTGCAGTATGTCTTAGTTTATGTGTAGAATATTTTGTAGTATCAAGACCTGCTCTTGCTAATTCTTTACTTACAATATTTTCAACTGTTCTTTTACTGATTCTTTGCCTATATGAACTAAGAAAAAGTGCTTTATCAGAATTTTTGTTATCTTTTTTTACTCCTTCTTTAGGTCTATCTTTTAGATAATCTTTTATTGCATTAATACAAGAGTCATTTAAATATATAGTACGTTCTTTATTTCCTTTTCCAATTACAGTCATTCTTTTTTCATCGAACTTAATATCTGATATATTAATACCTACTAATTCTGAAAGACGTAGTCCACAATTCAAAAATAATGTAATAATAGCAAAGTCCCTTGTCTTATTTTGATTATTATCATCACTATATGAAACATCTAACAATTTAAAACTCTCTGATTCAGTCAAATATTTAGGTAATCTTTTATTTAGCTTAGGAGTTTCTAAATACTGAGCAGGATTTTCTTTTAAAAGTTTTTCTGTAACAGTTAGATATTTAAAAAATATCCTAATAGTTGATATCTTTCTAGCACAAGTAGCAGGTCCACATTTTCTATTTATTGATAAATAAGATACAAACATTTTTATATCTTCTGGTTTTATTCTAGAAAGTTGTTCTAATGTGAAGTCTTTTATAACAATATTAGTTAATTCTTTTTCATTAGATAATTGGAAACGATATTTTATATATCTAAGAAACATTGTTAAGTCTGAATTATATTGATTTACAGATTCTGATGATTTATTTTTGTAAGTTAATGAATATTGCAAAAATGAGTTTAGAAAATCTGGATTTTTTTCAAGATCTATCATGTATACTTACCATCCTTTTCATTTTTATGTTATCTATATTATATAACATAAAAAAATAAAATGGAAGGATAAAGGTAGAAGAAAAAATGCTAATTATAGAATATTTATTGTATTAATAATATAAAAATTGTTTATATATATAATCTTTTTATACGATTTAAAAAATTGAGAAAAGTTCTTAAAAAATAAACCAAATACTTGACAGTAAACATAATCTGATATAATATATTATTTATTAACAACAAAGATACTACTTGTTACTATATACTAAAGATATAAAATCAGATGTCTAAAAGAAAATGGAGAAGTAAATATATGAATATAGATGTAATGGATTTAAAATTAAAAAAGTTAACATTTAGCGACAAATATTCAGCTGCAAGACTAAATAGAGCAAAACAAATATTTCATAAAGAGTTAGTTGATATAAAAGAGATAAAGCAGATATCAGATGCAAGATATATTATAAAATCAAATGTAAAAGGATATTATGGAGATTATGATATAGTATTAATAATTAATAATGAACAAGTTACAGCTTGCAGTTGTACTTGTGAAGATAATAAAAAAGGATATATCTGCAAGCATATTTTAGCAACTGTTCTAGAAGTAGTAAATCCACATAATGCGAGTACAGATGAAGGTAAAAAGCTTTTTAGAAAAAGGAAAGAAGAAGAAAAAAAGCAATATCTAGAAAATTTAAGAAAAGAAAGAGAAGCTCAAAAACAAAGAGAGTTATATAATTATAAATATACGACAAGCCTTGAATTACTAAACAATTTAGAAAGAACTAATAAAACAGAAGAAAAGGCTAACTTAAATTTACCAAAATTATATAATGAAACAATTTCAAAAAGAAATTTATTACAAACGTCAAAAAATATAAATATAAAAATTGAAGATTTCGTTGAATTGTCAGAAGAAAATAATGCACTAAGAGTATCTTTTAAAATTGGAAATACAAGAAAATATATTTTAAATGATTTAGATGTTTTTTTTAAAGCATATGTAAATCAAGAAGAAATATATTATGGAAAACAATTATCATTTACTCCTAATAGAGATATTATAGATGAAGAAAGTAAAAGTATTTTTGACTTTATAATCAAATATGCAAAAATGATAAATTACTCAAGATTTAATAATTATTATGATATAGAACAATCTTTTAAAAGATATATATATTTAAAAGTTGATGATATAGATGAATATTTCAATTTACATAAAAATACAGGAATTACAATAGGTACATATAACGGACCTGATAAATATAATTTTACTGATGAGACTTTAGATATTTATTGTATATTAAAAAAAGGTAAAGTGGAAACACAAGTACCATATATGTACAGAACAGATGAAGATGATTATATAACAAGTGATGAACTTTTTTTGACTCTAAATATAGAAGATTATGATTATGTTTTAAGTAGCAAAAAAATTTATATTTTTACTAATAACAAAATATATACAATGGATAGAAAAACAAAAATAGTAGACCTATTAAAATTATTTGAATACACATCAAAAATATTGATACCAGAAGATAAATTAGAAGAATTTAAAAATGTATTATTTCCAACATTAAAAATAAAAAATGAAACATTTTTGAAATTAGATAATGCTAAGGTAATAAGTCCAGTTGCTACAAAAATGTTTTTAGATACTGATGAAAATGGGAATATTTTACTTACTACAAAATTTTGTTATAATAATTATGAACATAATATATTGGAACCAGATTATACTCAATATATAGAAAACAATAACATAGTAAGGGATATACCAAACGAAGAAAAAACTCTAAAAAGAATATTTAATGATGGGTTTCGATATATTCCTAATCAAAAAAGCTTTATAATGTCAAATGTAGATGATATGTATGATTTTTTATATAGTAAAATAGAAGGATATATGAATGATTATGAAGTACTAGTTACAGACAAATTCAAAAATAAACAAATCAAAAAAACAAAAATATCAAATATAGGTATAAAAATAGATAACGGATTATTAGAGTTAGATCTTTCTAAAATCAATATAAATATAAAAGAAATAAAGGATGTATTAAAAGACTATGATATTAAGAAAAAATATCACAAATTAAAAAATGGTGATATACTTGATTTAACTAAAAATGAAGATTTAGATTTATTAGATGAATTATCAGATACTTTGGATATAGATTATAATAAAATGGATACTGGAATAATAACGTTGCCTGTTAGTAGAAGCTTTTATTTAGAAAAACTAGCCAATACATCTAAAGATATAAATATATCTAGAAATGAAGAATTTTTAAATGTAATAAATACAGTTGAAAATATTGAAAAAACTGATACTGCAAAAATACCTAATGAGTTTGAAAACATATTAAGAGATTATCAAAAAGTAGGTTTTAGATGGCTTACATCACTAGCCAAACTCAAGCTTGGAGGCATTTTAGCCGATGATATGGGATTAGGAAAAACATTGCAAATTATAGCAATCTTAAAAGCTTATAAGGATTCTGGAGAAAAATTACCATCAATTGTTGTATGTCCAAGTACATTAGTTCTTAATTGGAAATCAGAAGTTGAAAAATGGTGCAATACTTTAAAAGTTCTTACAATTACTGGGAAGGCTGATGAAAGAATTCAAAAAATTAATTTATATAATAATTATGATTTAATTATTATATCATATGATTTATTAAAAAGAGATATAGATCAATTTAATGATAAATATTTTAAATACATCATTGCAGATGAAGCACAATATATAAAAAATGCCTCTACACAAAATGCTACTGCTTTAAAATCTTTAAAAGGAGAGATAAAGTATGCACTCACAGGAACACCTATGGAAAACTCTGTTGCAGAGCTTTGGTCTATTTTTGATTATATCATGCCAGGATATTTATATAATTATAATAAATTCAAAAAGAAATTCGAAGAGCCAATATTAAAACAAGAAAATACTGAAATGCTTATAAGGTTGAAAAAATTAATAAGTCCATTTATATTAAGAAGAGTAAAAAATGAAGTATTAGCAGAACTTCCAGATAAAAGTATAACAATCATGAAAAATGAAATGGAAAATGAACAGCAGAAGATATATATGTCATATTTGCTACAAACTAAAAAAGAAGTATCACAAGAGCTAAATTCTAACGGTTTTGAAAAAAGTAAATTTAAAATACTTATGTTACTTACTAGATTAAGACAAATATGTTGCCATCCTAGTTTATTTATAGAGAACTATAATGGTGGTAGTGGTAAATTAAATCAATGTATGGATTTAATAAATGATGCTGTAAGTGCAAACCATAAAATTTTGTTATTTTCAAGTTATACTTCAATGTTTGAAATAATAGAAAAGGAATTAGAAAAAAGAAATATTCAGTTTTATAAATTAATAGGCAGTACTCCAGTAAATGATCGAATAAAAATGGTTGAAGAATTTAATAAAAATGACAATATAAAAATATTTTTAATATCATTAAAAGCAGGAGGAACAGGACTTAATTTAACATCTGCAGACATTGTAATTCATTATGATCCGTGGTGGAATGTATCTAGTGAAAATCAGGCTACAGATAGAGCATATAGAATAGGTCAAAAAAATAATGTGCAAGTATATAAATTAATCACTACAAATTCGATAGAAGAAAAAATTAATCAAATGCAAGAAAGAAAAGAGAGACTATCTAAAGATATTTTATCTACTAAAGAAACATTTATTAATAAAATGTCTAAAGAAGAAATCTTAGAATTATTTGCTTAATTTATAAATATGTAACTAAAATGAAGATTATTCAGAAAATAATTCTTTTAGGATTGTTTTCTTTACATATAATTTATATAAGACATGAAAATATTTTTATAGATTTTTGTCAATAAAATTTTTTATGTCTTTATATATATTTTATTTTCAATTTAATTGTGCTAATATATATATATATATGAATTATATAAAATAAAAAATAGGTAAATTATGAGTTATGAATTAATAAAAAATGAAATAGAAACAATATGTGGTAAATTAGTAGAACTTTTTATTCTTAGCATTATTGGGGCTTTGCTAGGATTTAGTTTTTGCAAATATAATGAGTATAATATTGCATTTGGAATTGTATTAGGTATAGCATGTCCATGGGGATATGTTTGGGTTAATCATATTAGTAAAAGATTTTATGATTTTTTTGAAGATTTATATATATTAATTTCTATAGTAACTTTTGGACTATACGCTATATTATGGTTTTTAGTAAAAATATTTATATCAGCTTTTGTAGGAATAATTGCTATGCCTATATTAATTGTATATTATATTTATAATATAATTTTAGCTTTAAAGAAAAAGAATAATACTAAATATAATGATATTAATTTATCTAATAAAAATAGTTCTATAAATATGAAAAAAATAAAGCTAAAAAAAGATGATGAAAAATATTATTGTGAAAGATGTTTTAAAGAAATATCATATGAAGAATGTGAATTATATGATAATATGTGTGAGGAATGTTTTATGGATTCACATATTGATGATGATGGAAATTATATAGATAGATTACTTTAATTGGAGGTAGAAATGATTTTTTTACAATATGAAAATTTTTTGAAAGATGCAAAGGCTATGTATAATTCTTTACCTATAAAGGAAAAGAATATTATGGATATTTTAGGCATTTCTCATTTAGAAAATATTTATAGTAATATTTTAGCTTTTTATTTAAATCCTAAAGAAGAGCATAAGTTAAGTGATTTATTTATTAAATCTCTACTAACTGTAATAAATAAAAAGGGTTATACTTTAGATAATATTAATACATTAAATTTTAAAGTCTATAGAGAGTATTTGACATCTAAAGGTAATAGAATTGATATTATTTTACAAAATGAAGATTATGCTATAGGAATTGAAAATAAGATTAATGCTGGTGTATATAATGATTTAGAAGATTACAGTAATACTATAGATATGCTAAATAAAAATTCTTTGAAAATTTTACTTACTTTACATGAGGAAAATAAAATAGCATTAAATAATGGTTGGATTAATATAACATATAAAGAATTCTTTCAAGAGATTGAAAATAACTTGAAAGGTTATAAAAATTATCAGGATAAATGGTATGTATTTTTAAAAGATTTTATGGAAAGTTTAAAAGGAGTAAGTATAAAAGAGAATATGGAAGTAGATATTAATAAATGGATAAATAATCATAAAGATGAAATTAGAGATTTTAATAATTTATTAAATATTGCTAAAGAAAATATAAATAAGAGAATTAACATGTATGTAAGTATTTTTGAAGAAGAAATAGATAAAAATGATAAAATTAGATACTATTATGGAGAGGGAGAAATTTCTACTACTGCATATGTAGTATTTGATTCTGGATATAATTTAGATGTTAAATTGAGTACTGAAAATTGGAATATAGGTATATTTATATGGAAAAAGTCTAATCAATTTAAAATAAGACAATTGTTAAATGAAAACAGTATGCAATATATTGAAGAAAACAACCACTTATGGATAAAAGGCTATGAATATACTACTGATATAGCTAAAATAGCATCAGATGCTTTTAAGTTATACAATTTATTTAAGAGCTTGTAAAGTTTTAAGAAAGCTATAATTACTTTTTATATTAGCTTTATATAAGCAACTAAATTTAGTTGACTTTTTATTATATTTATTATAGAATACTCCTATAGTTTATATAGTAGTTAATTGTAATATAATATAGAATAAATAAATGTAGTAAGAACTAAATAATTTAATAAAGGATGTGTTCTTATGGAAGAAAAAAAGGATGAAATTATTTTATTTGAAAACCAAGGAGTAAAATTAGAAGTAAACTTAAAAGATGAAACTGTATGGCTAAATTTAGAACAAATGTCAGAACTTTTTGGAAGGGACAAGTCAGTTATATCTAGACATATAAAAAATGCATTATCTGAAGAATTAAGCAACGACAAGGTTGTTGCAAAATTTGCAACAACCACTAAACATGGTGCAATAGAGGGAAAAATGCAAAAACATATGGTTGATTATTACAACTTAGATGTGATTATTTCAATTGGATATCGTGTAAAATCTAATCAGGGCGTTATCTTCAGAAAATGGGCTAACAAAGTTTTAAAAGATTACATGTTAAAAGGTTATGCTGTTAATCAAAGGAGATTAGAATACTTAGAAAAAACAATAAAATTAATAGACATTGCAAATAGAATTGATGATAGACTTGAAAATGATGATGCAAAAGAAATATTAAAAGTTATTGGAGAATATTCACGAGCATTAGATATGTTAGATGAATATGACCATAAAACTTTAAAAAAGCCAGATGGAAATGTAGATACAAGAGTAATGACTTATGATAATTGTATGAATATTATAAATAGTCTGAAATATAAAGAAGAAAGTGAATTATTTGGTGTTGAAAGAGATAAAGGACTAAAATCAATAATAGGAAATGTGTATCAATCATTTAGTGGACAAGATATTTATAGTACTATTGAAGAAAAAGCTGCTAATTTGCTTTATTTAGTTGTAAAAAATCATGTTTTTATTGATGGTAATAAAAGAATTGCAGCAACATTATTTATATATTTTTTAAAGTTTTATAACATATTATATAATGCAAATGGAAAAGTTATTGATAATCATACATTAACAGCATTAACATTACTTGTTGCAGAGTCTAACCCTAAAGAAAAAGAAGTTATGATAGATTTGATTATGAATTTTTTGACAGAATAAATAGATAAATTATGAATAAAGAAAAATTAAAAAATTATACATATTTTGAAAATATGTATAATTTTTTTAATTTTTTATACATATTTATTGAAAATATATAAAAAATGTTAATTTAAAAACAAATAAAATATTAGAACAATTAACTTTATCGTCAAGAGCATTAGCAGAATTAAAAGGATATTCAAATACAATTCCGAACATGCATATTTTAATAAATGCTGTAACTATTAATGAAGCCAAAGATAGTAGTGCTATTGAAAATATTGTTACAACTCATGATGACATTTATAAAGTACTAACAGAAAGTGGATATAAAGAAGAAAATGCAAAAGAAGTTGTAGATTATAGAAATGCTATTTGGCTCGGATATGAACAAATTAAAAAGGATGGTTATATAAATACAAATACTATCATTAAAATTCAAGGAACTAAAGTGAACAGGAAATAAGAACTTATTTAAAAAATTTAGAAGATTACATAAATAATAATGAAGATGGCATAGATCCA
>CALXQA010000010.1 GCA_944390335.1 uncultured Clostridia bacterium | reverse complement strand
CTTTAGGAGAAGAAGGGATATTTAAAAGAGCAAAAGAAGGAGCAGAAATTTATCAAAATGCAAGTAAAAATGAGAAAGTAGAATTAGATAAAGTATCAAACTATATAGATAATTATTTAAAAGAAAATAATGAAGATAAAGAAGAAAAATCAGAAGTAGAAAAAGCAATAGAAGAAGGAACGGTATATAAAGAAAATACGACAATATATGATAAATATAGTAATCCCGTAAAAGTACCAGCAGGATTTAAATTAGCTCAAGATTCAGGAACAGATGTAACAAAAGGAGTAGTAATAGAAGATGTAAATGCTGGAGATGAGATAAGCAAGGGAAATCAATATGTGTGGATTCCAATAGGAGATGTAAAATATAATGAAAATGGAGATATAAAGACAATAAATTTTGGAAGATATGAATTTGAAACAAACCCAGCAGGAGTACTGAGACAATCAACAGATAACTATACAGAAGTAGTGGAAATAGATATAGGTCATGAATACAATTATACAGAAATAATAAATGAGGCAAATAATATAACAGCAAAAAATCTAGGAGACTTTATAACTAAAGCAAAATCATCAAAAGGCTATTATATAGGTAGATTCGAAGCGGGAAAGGTAGGAGAAAATACAAATACATTTAATATAAAAAAAGAACAAGAAGTATATAATGAAATAACTCAGGCTAATGCAGCTAATTTAGCAAGAAACTTATACAGTAGCAATAGTAATTTTGAAAGTGATTTAATAAATAGTTATGCATATGATACAGCTATAATATTTATACAAACATTTAGTGGTGATGAGAATTATTCAAAACAAATACCTTTGCAAAGTGCATTAACAACAACTGGAAATTCACATGATGACAATAATAATTATGATGTAAGATGCAATATATATGATATGTCTGGAAATGTTATGGAATGGAGTACTGAAACTTATACAGACAGTAGTACACCTTGTACTAAAAGAGGAGGTTATTACAATAGTAGTCACGACTATACAGCTCATCGTACTTATTATCGTACCAATTATAGTAATAATACTTTAGGATTTAGATCTATTATATATGTATAAACTTATTGTTAAGATAAAATATAAATATAAAGAACTATGTATTTAAGAAAAGATAAAAATACATAGCTCTTTATGTAAATAATAAAATTAAGTTAAAAAAGAAATTAAAACTATTATTGATAATAAAAAAATGATGTGCTAAAATGTATATGTTAATAAAAGCAGAAGGGAAAGAAATATGGATATAAATAGAACTATTGCAGAAGAATTAAATATAAAGGAATATCAAGTTGAAAAAACAATAAAACTTATAGATGAAGGAAATAC
Source organism: uncultured Clostridia bacterium (assembly GCA_944390335.1). GTDB lineage: Bacteria > Bacillota > Clostridia > TANB77 > CAG-508 > CAG-793. Next base: position 23,267 of record CALXQA010000010.1, on the reverse strand, counting down.
AATACCATTTATTGCAAGATATAGAAAAGAAGCAACAGGAGGACTAAGTGATGAGATATTAAGAAATTTAGATGAAAGATTAAAATATCTAAGAAACTTAGAAGAAAGAAAAGAAGAAGTAAGAAACTCTATAGAGTCACAAGGCAAGTTAACAGATGAAATAGTAAAGGAGTTAGAAAATGCTAAAATATTATCAGAAGTAGAAGATATATATAGACCATTTAAACAAAAAAAGAAAACAAGAGCAACTGTAGCCAAAGCAAAGGGATTAGAACCATTTGCTAAAATAATAAGTGACCAAAATGATAAAAGAGATATAGAAGAAATTGCAAAAGAATATTTAAATGATGAAGTTAAAACAATAGAGGAAGCTATTCAAGGAGCAAAAGATATTATTGCAGAGGAAATCTCAGATAATCCAGACTATAGAAAACAAATAAAAAAAATATATTATAGAGAAGGTTTGATAAATACTAAAAGTATAAAAGAAGAAAACACCACATATAGTATGTATAATGATTATACTGAAAAAATAAGCACAATTCCAAGTCACAGAATTTTAGCAATAAATAGAGGAGAAAAAGAAGAATTTTTAAAAGTAAGCATACAAAAGCCAGAAAATAAAATAATAGAATTTATATTATCAAGAATAATAAAAAATCAAAAGTATAAAGATATATTATTAGAAGTAATAGAAGACAGTTTTAAAAGACTAATAGAGCCGTCTATAGATAGAGAAATTAGAAATGATTTAACAGAAAAGGCAGATATGCAAGCAATTAAGGTTTTTGGAAAAAATGCAAAAGACCTTTTATTAGGAGCACCTTTAAAAGGTCTTACAGTGCTTGGGTTTGACCCAGCATATAGAACAGGTTGCAAACTTGCAGTAATTGATGAAACAGGAAAAGTATTAGATACAGGAGTAATTTATCCAACAGAGCCTCAAAATGATACTGAAAATTCAGAAAATGAATTAATTAGATTAATAAAAAAAGATAATATACAAATGATTGCAATTGGAAACGGTACTGCATCAAGAGAATCAGAAATATTTGTAGCAAATACTTTAAAAAAGGTAAAAGAAGAATTAAATAAAGAAGTATATTATACGATAGTAAGTGAAGCAGGAGCATCTGTTTATTCTGCATCAAAACTTGCAACAGAAGAATATCCAGATTTAAATGTTTCTTTAAGAGGAGCAATATCAATAGCAAGGAGACTTCAAGACCCATTAGCAGAGTTTGTAAAAATTGATCCTAAAGCCATTGGAATAGGACAATATCAACATGATGTAGACCAAAAGAAACTTTCAGAAAGTCTAGAAAGCGTAGTAGAAGATGCTGTAAATACGGTAGGAGTAGATGTAAATACAGCAACAGCTTCATTACTTGGATATGTTTCAGGAATAAATAAATCTATTGCTAAAAATATAGTAAAATATAGAGATGAAAATGGTAAACTAAAAGAAAGAAAAGAATTATTAAAAATACCAAAACTAGGGAAAAGTGCTTATGAGCAATGTGCAGGATTTATAAGAATTCCAGGAGGAAGTAATCCCCTTGAAATAACAGCAGTACACCCAGAAAGCTATGAGGCTACTGAAAAACTTTTAAAGATTATAGGATATAAAAAAGAAGATTTATTAAATAAAGAAAAGCTAGAAAACATAAAAAAAGAACTAAAGAAAGTAAATACAAAAGAATTATCAGAAAAATTAAATATAGGTCAAATGACATTGCAGGATATAATAAAAGAACTTTCAAAACCTGGAAGAGATCCAAGAGAAAATATGCCAAAACCAATACTTAGAAGTGATGTGTTAAAGTTTGAGGACTTAAAAGAAGGAATGATTTTAAATGGAACAGTAAGAAATATTACAGATTTTGGAGCTTTTGTAGATATAGGAATAAAAAACGATGGATTAGTACATATATCAGAAATGAGTGATAAATATATAAAATCGCCAAATGAAGTAGTATCTGTAGGAGATATTGTAAAGGTAGTGGTTATAGGTATAGATAATGATAAAAAGAAAGTAAAGTTATCTATGAAAAAAGTAGTAGAATAGACCTATAATTATATAAATAATGGGGGAGTTATGAAAAAACATAAAAATATAAAAAAGAAAAGGCTAAATATTCCTAAAATAATTTTTACTTTATTTATTTTAGGCCTAATCATTTTTGCAATAAAATATATTTTCTTTAATAAAAATAATGAAAAAATAGACTTAGGAACAGAGGTTGTTTCACAAAATATAGTTAGTGCTAAAGATAAAGAAATACCAGAGTTGGTATTAAATGGCAGAGAATATGAAGTAATAGCAAAAGAAAGCACATATAAAGATAAGATGGTAGTTGCAAAAGACAATATAGATGGAGATATAACTAATAAAGTCAAAGTAGAAGGAAATGTAGATACACAAAAAGAAGGAATATATGAGGTAAAGTATAGTGTAAGAGATGAAGCGGGAAATGAAAATAGTATTAAAAGAACAGTAGAAGTTAGAAAAACACTTGAAAATAAAGGCTTACCAGTTCTTATGTATCACTTTTTCTACGATAAAAATAAGACTACAGGACAAGATAACAATTGGCTAGAAATATCAGATTTTGAAGAACAAATAAAATATTTGTCAGATAATAATTTTTACTTTCCAAGTTGGGAAGAAGTAGAAAAATATATTGATGGAGAAATCAACTTGCCACAAAAAAGTGTTGTACTTACTGTAGATGATGGAGATGATTCGTTTTTTGAATTAGCTGTACCAATTCTACAAAAATACAATGTAGATGCCACTTCATTTGTTATTACATCTTGGTATGGATATAGGGCAAATGAAAAGCAAAAAAATGTTAGTTATCAATCACATTCAGATTGTATGCACGAAGGAGCAACTAATGGAAAAGGTGTTATGCTATCATGGCCAATAGGAAAAATAGTAGAAGATTTAAATACTTCAAATAAAACATTAGGAGGAAATGCTACAGTATTTTGCTATCCATTTGGACAATATAATGATGTGGCTATTTTAGCACTTAAACAAGCTGGTTTTAAATTAGCTTTTACAACACAAGGAGGAAGAGTATATAAAGGTAGTGATAAATATAAACTACCAAGAGTAAGAATATCAAAAACTACAACTATAACAGAATTTAAAAATATGGTAAACTAATAAATATTAATGTTTAAACTAAAAACTATTTATTAAATTAAAAAAGAAGAGAAAAAATATATGAGGATGCTGAAAAAGTTAGCTGAAAAAATATATATTCTCTTCTTTAAAAAATGTCATAAGCTTGTTATTGACATATATATAAAATATAAATATAATAATAAAAGAAAATTAAAGGAGAAAAAATATGCTTCTTAAGCCAGATATGCGAGTAGATAAAATTACAGATATAACTATAGAAATGTTAAAAAGCAATAACATAAAAGCAGTGATATTAGACTCTGATAATACATTGATAGATTTAAATAAAAATCCGTTAGATGGGATAAAAGAGTGGATTAATGAGATGAAAAAGAATGGCATAAAATTTTGCATACTATCTAATAGTATAAAGAAAAAGAAAGTAGAAAGTGTTTCTAAAATGTTAGATATACCATATATATTTTTTTCAGTAAAACCAACAAAATATGGATTTAGAAAAGCAAAAAAAATATTAGGAATAAAGGAAAATCAAAACATTGCAGAAATAGGAGACCAATTATTCACAGATGTATTAGGTACAAATAGAATGAAAATGTTTTCAATACTTACAAAACCTATTTGTGAAGAAAAAGTAAAAATTAATAATATTAAAAGAAAAATAGAAAAAAAGATTTTAGAAAAGGTCGATAGATAAAATTAGGAGGAAAAGATGTATATAAATAATATTCATATATTATATTACTTTTTTATAGGGTTATTAGGACTGGGAATAGGAGTATTACTTGACTGGATAACTAAGAGATTAAGCAATCATAAACCTATATTTAGCAAAGAATTTTTTACATCATATATTAAAGGCTTTAAGGCAAATTACAAGTTAATGTACATAAATGCCATTATATATGTAATTCTGTTATACATGTGTGGATGGAATCTAGAATTAATTAAATATTTAATAATATCACCACTTTTATTATCAGCATTTGTAATAGACTATAAAGAACAAATAATACCCAATAGACTAACATTAACACTATTTGAAGTAGGACTCTTTTTTGCATTTATAGAAGGAACGGTAAACTTAAGTTTTTTAATAGATAAGCTCTTGGGATTAGCAATAGGAGGAGGAATTTTCCTTATAATCACATTAATAGGAGGATTAATTGCTGGAAAAGAAGCAATGGGCTTTGGAGATGTGAAATTAATGGGAGCATTAGGAATTATTTTTGGAGCATATAATATTGTAATAATATCAATATTATCATTCTTACTTGCAGCAATAATAAGCATTATTCTTATTGTAAGTAAGAGAAAAAAAGCAAATGAATATATACCATTTGGACCATTTATTGTTATTGCAACTTTTTTAGTAATGCTAGTACCAGAACACTTAATGCTATTGATTTTATTGAAAATATTTACTTTAGGAATGTTTAAAGCATAAATTTTCAACCAAAAGGGACGGTCCTTTTTGGTTGTTTTTTATAATATTTCAACCAAAAAGGACCGTCCCCCTTGGTTGAGGAAGGAATCTATATGAATGATAAAATAAGGTGTATAAGAGAAAAAATGAAATTGCTAAATCTTCAAGGGTTAATAATATCAAACCCTGTAAATATAAGATATATATTAGGATTAGATGTAGAAGGTACTATACTAATTACAGATAAGGAAAATATATTTATTACAGATGCTAGATATATTGAAGAAGTAAACGAATTTCTAACGATAAATGATGAATTTGTTATATATGATGCAAAAGATTTATCTGATGTAGATAACTATTATTTTTTTCAAGATTGTGAAAATGTAGGTTTTGAAGAATATTATGTTACTTTTTCAAATTATGAAAATATGATTAGAAAATATAGAATAAAAAGTTTTGAAGAAACAGATAAAATTGTTGAAAAAATTAGAATGATTAAAGATGAAGAAGAAATTAAAAATATAGAAAAAGCTTGTAAAATAACAGATAAGTGTTTTAATTATTTAATTAATTATATAAAAATAGGAATGACAGAAAGAGAAATAGCTTTTGAAATAGAGAAATTTTTTATAGAAAATGGAGCAGATAGCTTAGCTTTTGAAACAATAGTAGCATCTGGAGAAAATTCGTCTAAGCCACATGCTAGACCAACAGATAAAGTAATTAGATATGGTGACCCTATAACAATTGATTTTGGTGCTAAAGTAAATGGATATTCATCAGATATGACAAGGACAGTTTTTGCAGGTTGTATACTTGATGAGATTAGAGAATTATATAATTTAGTATTAAAAGTCCAACAAAAAAGTATAAAATGTATGAAAGAAGGTATACCTTGTAAGACAGTTGCAAGAGATGCAGAGAATGAATTATACATATATAATTATTCACTAATACATGCATTAGGACATGGCGTGGGGCTAGATGTGCATGAATTACCAATAATAAGCCATAATTCAAAGTTTAGTTTTAAAGAAAATATGGTTGTCACATCAGAGCCAGGTATATATATACCTGGAAAGTATGGTATAAGAATTGAAGATACTTTAAGAATTGGAAGACTTGAACCAGAAGTTTTGACTAAATCTAGTAAAGAAATAATTATAGTTGATAAAAAATAAATAAAGAATAAAAAATGTAAATTCACATAAAATTTACAAAAAATACAAAAACTTCATAAATGAGCAAAAATTTCTAATTTTGGTTAAAAATAATACAAGTTTTTTAGACAAAACTATTGAAAATATGCAAAATTATTGTTATGATTACTGTGATTTATATTACTTAAAAAAGGACGATAAATATGATAGAATTTAGAAATGTAAGTAAGAAATATGATACAGGAACAGAAGCGATTCATAATGTGAATTTTAAGATAAACAAAGGAGAGTTTGCGTTTTTAGTAGGAAGTTCTGGTTCAGGAAAGTCTACAATTATAAAGCTTATACTAAAAGAAGAGGAGCCAACTTCAGGAAATATTATAATAAATGGAAAAGATACAACTTTTTTAAAACCAAGTAAAGTACCATATTTGAGAAGAAGTATGGGAATTGTTTTTCAAGATTTTAGGCTTTTACCTGATAAAACTGTGTATGAAAATGTAGCATTTGCAATGTATGTAGTAAAAGCAACACCAAAACATATAAGAAGGCAAGTCCCAATGGTTCTTTCATTAGTAGGGCTAGCTAATAAAGCAAAAGTATATCCAAACGAATTATCAGGTGGAGAACAACAAAGAGTAGCTTTAGCAAGAGCAATTGTAAATAATCCATCAATGCTTATTGCAGATGAGCCAACAGGAAACTTAGATCCAAATACTGCATGGGACATTATGGAACTTTTAAATGATATAAACTTAAGAGGAACTACAGTACTAGTTGCAACACACGCTAAAGACATTGTAGATAAAATGAATAAAAGAGTTATAAGAATTAATAATGGAAATATAATAAGAGACGAAAAAGGTGGATATGATGAGTAATGTGATTAGTTATTTAATAAGTGAAGGCTTTAAAAGTACATTCAAGCAGAAAAAAATGACAAGTGCTTCAATAATAATCATGTGTGCAACAATGTTAATTTTTGGACTTTTTTTTGTAATAGGTGAGAATGTAAATAGTATGATTAACCAGATAAAAGAAAAGCAAGGAATACAAATATTTATTGACGAAGATGCAACAGATGATCAAATACAAGAGTTAGGAAATGAGATTAGGAATATAGATGGAGTTAATGTTGTTACTTTTGTAAGTAAAGAAGATGCACTTAATACAATGAAAACACAGTTAGAAGACTATCAAGGAGTACTTGAAGGGTGGGATGAAGAAAACCCATTTCCAGCATCTTTTTTTGTAACATTAGATGATTTATCATTAAATGATAGTGTACAAGAACAGATTAATAAATTAGACTTTGTAGATGAAATTGGAAGTGAAAATACAACTATAAACAGGCTTCAAGAGTTAGCAAATGGAATTCAGATTATGACAATTGTAATACTTTCATTATTAGTTATAATTTCAATTTTTATAATATCATATACAATAAAACTTACAGTACATGCAAGAAGAAGAGAAATATCAATAATGAAATATGTAGGTGCAACAAATGGTTTTATAAGAGGACCATTTATAATAGAAGGTATAATAATAGGTTTAATATCAGCAATAATAACATTGGTAATATTGGGACTTTGCTATGATGCATTAATTAATGGTATAGGAGAATCAATATTATTACAAAATATAGGAGTTAGCTTATTAAGTTTTGCAGATATGTTTTACTTAATTTTATCAGTTTACTTAGGACTAGGAGTTGGAATTGGTATTTTAGGAAGTGTTATATCAATGAGAAAGTACTTGAAAGTATAAAAAAATCGGAGGAACATATGAATAAAAAAATTATATCTTTTTTTGCAATAATACTAGTAATAATTGCATATACTAATGTAGTAAGTATAGGAGCAAGTATTGATGAACTGAATGAGCAAAAAGAGCAAGCTCAAAATGAAAAGGATAAAGTAACAGAACAAAAAGAAAATGCACAAGATGAGTTAGAAGAGATAAACTCTCAAATAGCAGGTATTCAAAATGAAATAGATACTTTAGAAAGTAAGCTATATGATTTAAATACTTCTATAAATCAAAAACAGACTGAAATAGAGGAAAAACAAAAAGAGTTAGAACATAAAGAAGATTTACTAAAAGACAGAATGGTTGCAATGTACAAAAATGGAGGAACATCATATTTAGACATTCTTTTAGGTTCTAGTAATTACATAGATATGTTTACAAAATATAATGCTGTAAAAACAATAGCAGAAAAAGATACAGAATTAATAAATGAAGTTTCAAGCCAAAAAGAAGTTATAGAAAATGAAAAAAAGAGTTTAGAAGATACAAAAAAGGAAGTAGAAAATACTAAAAAAGAAAAAGATGCTAAAAGTGCTCTTTTAAATGCATCTAAAGTTGCTAAGCAAGATGTTGTAAGTAAATTATCTCAAGAAGAGCAAAAACTTCAAAAAACAATAGATGATTTTGAAGATGCAATAACAAAAGCACAAGAAGAAATTAGGAATAGTACTAATAATGCAATAAATAATGGCGGAGGATATGAAGGAAGCTTTAAAGGAGTTTTAGAATGGCCATTATCATATAGCTATAATAGAATAACATCAATATTTGGAAATAGAACAGCACCAACAGCAGGAGCATCTTCTAATCATGGAGCAATAGATATTGGAGTAAGCTATGTTCCTGTATATGCACCAGCAGATGGAAAAGTAATTTTAGCTAGTTGGGTATCAGGATATGGAAATTACATTATGATAGACCATGGTAATGGATATTATACAGCTTTTGGACATTTATCACAATATAAAGTAAGTGTAGGTTCTGTTGTTAAATCTGGTCAACAAATAGCTGTATCAGGTAATACAGGAATATCAACAGGTCCACATTTACATTACGAAGTATATATAGGAGGAAGAGGAAAATCAAATAGAGTAGATCCGCTAAAATATACTAGTCATCCAAGTCTAATATATAGCTAAAATATATGTTAAAAACAATCAAGGAGGCAAAAAGATAATGAAGAAAAGAATAGTTTCTACACTTATACTTATACTAGTAGTAACACTTATATTATCTTTTAGCCTTCATTTTGTTAGAGCAGAAGATAATTTAGTAAATGAAAACAATATTGCTAATAATGAAGTAAGTAATAATGTAACTAATAGCTTATCTTTAAATGAACAAAAAGAACAAGTAGAAGAAGAATTACAAAAGGCAGAAGAAAAATTAGAATATGTTCAAGAAGAACTAGGAACATCTGTTATGCAAATACAAGAGTTAGATGATAGAATAAATGAATATAGTCAAAAATTAGATGAAATAAATGCTAAATATAAAGAAATACAAGAAAAAGTGGCTGAATCTGAAAAAAATTTAGAAACTGCTAATAGTGAATATGAAAAAAAATTAAAACTACTTCAAAAAAGATTAGTTGCCATATATAAAAAAGGAGAAACAAAATATCTTGATGTTTTATTAAATTCTAAAAGTATAATAGACTTTGTATCAAAATACTATATGGTACAAAGAATAGTAGAATATGATGAAAAAGCTATACAAGAATTAGAAAAAAGAAAAGAAGAGATTGAAAAAATAAACAATGAACTTCAAGAAGATAAAGCAAACATGAAGCTTCTAAAAGTAGAAGCAGAAAAGCAATCAGTAGTACTAACTAATACAAAAACAGTTTATGAAAATCATAAAAATAGTTTATCAGAAAGTGAAAAGATATTAAATGCTCAAATAGATAATTATAAAAAACAACAAGAAGAATTAGAAAATTTAATTCAATATGCCATTCAAGGTTCTACTTATGAGCTTAAATATTCTGGAGGAATAATGATGTGGCCAACATTGGAAACATCATATATTACATCACCATATGGTTCAAGGCTACATCCTATACAAGGAGTAATAAAGAATCATGATGGAATTGATATAGGAGGAAGTACAGGTGATCCTGTTTATGCGGCAGCAGATGGTATAGTCATTTATTCAGATTTTAATAATGGTGGATATGGTAATATGATAATGGTTGACCATGGAGTAAATAGTGAAGGAGTAAAAATTGTAACACTATATGCACATGGTAATGCAAGGTTAAAAAATGTAGGAGATGTAGTTAAAAAAGGTGACATAATAATGGAGATGGGTTCAACAGGAAATTCAACTGGACCTCATGTTCATTTTGAAGTAAGAGAAAATGGAGTACATGTAGACCCAAAGAAATATTTGTCTAGTAATGAAGAAAATGAAAATATTAATGAAAATGTAAATAATGTAGAAAATGAAAACTAAGAAAGAAGGTTATAATGAAAAAACAACAAAAATATTCTAATTTAGTATTTAAAACAATAATGACAATAATATGTACAGCAGCTGTAACATTTGCAACAACAATGGTGTGGGTATATAGCCAAGGAACACAGGGAAATACTGAAACAGCAATAGGAGAAGCTGCTAAGTCTGATAAACTATCTGCAAAATTATCAGCTATAAGGGATAAAATTGATAGTGAATATGTAGGCAAAATAGATGAAAATGCACTTATAGAAGGAGCTATTAAAGGATATGTATCAGGGTTAAATGATGTTTATAGTGAATATCTTACAGTAGATGAAATGCAAGAATTTACAGAAAATACTGTAGGTGAGTATGTAGGAATAGGTGTATACATAACTAAAGATACTGAAAATAATGAAGTTGTAGTATATGGCACAATACCAAACTCACCAGCACAAGAAGCGGGTTTAAAGACAGGTGATATAATACGCAAAGTTGACGGAATAGAATATAATGGTGATGACTATGATATTATAACTGATAAAATTAAAGGAAAAGAAGGTACAAAAGTTAATTTAGTAATAATAAGAGATGGTGAAGAAATGAGTTTAGAAGTTGAAAGAAAAAATATAGAAGTAGAGCATGTCACATCTCAGGTTTTAGATAATAATATTGGATATATATACATTTCAAGCTTTGAAGGAAATACTAAAACTCAATTCGAAAAAGCATATGATGAATTAGAGGAAAAAGGAATAAAATCACTAATAATTGATATACGCAATAATGGTGGTGGAATAGTAGATGAAGCTTTAGGAATAGCAGAACTTATGACAGATAAAGATGATATATTATTAATAGAAAAAGATAAAAATGAAAATGAAATAGTCACAAAATCATCTAAAGAAAAGAAAATTAATATGCCTATAGTTCTTCTAGTAAATGAATATTCAGCAAGTGCTTCTGAAATATTAGCAGGAATATTAAAAGAGAATGTAGATAATGCTACATTAATAGGAAATAAGACATATGGAAAAGGAGTAATACAAACACTTTATCCATTGTCTGATAATAGTGGATTAAAAATAACAACAGATGAGTATTTTACTCCAAACCATAATAAAATTAACAAAGTTGGAGTAGAACCAGATATAAAAATAGATGATTATCTTTATACTGGTGAACTTGATTTAGAAAATGATACTCAATTAAAAAGAGCAATAGAAGAATTAACTAAATAATATAATTACTAGCTAAATATGACTTTTAGCTAGTAATTTTAAGTTGATAAATATAGTAAAAGGAAAGAATATAAATGATAAAAAGAGAAGAAGTATATAAATTATATTGGTATTTTGCATGTGAAAGACAAAATATTTTTTGGAAAAAGAAAAATGGTAAAAAAGCACCTTGGACTGATGATTTCATACTTCAAACATATAAATTTTGTAATAGTTATAGAGTAAATGATAGAGTAAGCCAATATTTGCTAAGTAATGTAATATATAATGGAAATAAATATGCTAATAAGGATGTTATTTTTAGAATATTGCTATTTAAATTATTTAATAAAGAATCTACATGGGAATTATTAAAAAATGAATTAGGTGATATTACATTAGAAAATTTTGATATGAGTAAGTATTCTGAAATCTTAGAAAAGGCAATTCTAAATAAGGTTAGTATATATAATGATGCATATATAAGTTGTGCTAATAAAGCTTTTGGATATGATAGAAAACATGATAATCATTTAGCTCTTTTAAATAAAATATTTAATATTGATAAATCATATATTGATATAATTAATGCGACCTCTATGGAAAAAGCTTTTAAAATTTTAAGAAGTTATCCGCTTATAGGAGATTTTATGGCATATCAATTAGTAACTGATATAAATTATAGTGATGTAGTTGATTGGCAGGAAAATGAATTTACAGTGGCTGGTCCAGGCTCTATTCGCGGAATAAAGAAGTGCTTTATTGATACCGGTAAAATGAGTAATGAAGATATTATTAGATATATGTATGAAAATCAAGATAAAGAGTTTGAAAGATTACATCTAAATTTTAAAAGAATTGGTAATAGACCTCTTCAATTAATTGATTGCCAAAATATATTTTGTGAACTGGATAAATATTGTAGACAAGCTATCCCTAGTCTTAAATCTAATAGAGTAAAAATTAAGAAAAAATATGTTTCTAAAAATAATAGTATAGATTATATTTATCCTCCTAAATGGAAAATAAAAATTGATAAATAAAGTCATATAGTTAATAAAGTATATAGAAAAATGTCAAACATGTATATTTGCTTACCTATATAAAAATATAAAAAACAACTTATAAGCTATGAAGCAAATAAGTTGTTTTCTATATTTTGGTGCCTCGAAGTGGAATCGAACCACTGACACAGGGATTTTCAGTCCCTTGCTCTACCGACTGAGCTATCGAGGCATAAATATAAAAATGGCGACCCGGAACGGGCTCGAACCGTCGACCTCTAGCGTGACAGGCTAGCGTTCTAACCAACTGAACTACCGGGCCGTAAAAGTGGTGGTCGCTATAGGGCTCGAACCTATGACCCTCTGCTTGTAAGGCAGATGCTCTCCCAGCTGAGCTAAGCGACCATGTCCTTCCGACTTATTTAGTATACAGGAAATTTTATAAATTGTCAACAGTTATTTAAACATTTTTGAAAAATTTGTGAAAAATTTTTAGGAAATCTTATTATCTAAAATACTTGCAAAAAGAAATAAAATAATATAAAATGAAAAAAACTAATAAATTATGTATTAGGAGTTTTATACAATGGATAAAAAAGATTTAGAAGAACTAAAAAAATGGGAAAGACAAAAGATGAACTATGTTGAAACATATGGAGTAGACATTTTCAATGAAAAGAAGAAAAATGCTAGTAAGTTATCAAAGACTTTAAATAAACTTTTTAATTTAATATACAAAATAGCAAAAGCAATACTAATTATCTTAATATTTGTAGTAATAATAGGAACATTTGCATTACTAATATGGTATTATGGGACAATATATGATAAAATGCATATAGATCCAGTATCGACAATTTCAGGAATGTATAATGTAAATGTAGAAGTAGTGTCAAAAAATATTGATGATAACCAAAATGGAAAATATATATTAACAACAAAAGAAAATCCAAATGTACATTTTACAGCTATAGTAAATTGGGAAAGTATGAAGCAAGATTATTCAGATAGAACTCAAAAATACTATTATGAAAATTGGAAAAATGTAGATAAAAACAAAATAAAAACTGAAGAAAGATATGATGAAAATGGAGATATATTAGTATATACACAGTATATAGAAATAAAAAATAAAAATCAAATAGAAAGTAGTATAGATTTAATAAACGATTTTTTAAAGTTTGCGGGTAAAATGTATTTTCCAGATTGGGAATTATACTATTTAGTATCAGGTCAAAGGATTTACCCAATAGATATAGAAAGATTAAATAAAGAAGATTTTATTAAAAAAATAGAAAATATTTTAGTAGAAACAAATATTAATTAGAAAACAAAGCAAAAAATTAAATAATCAAAAAGAATAAATATAACTAGGTATAGTACTTGATTTTTATTTAAAAATGTGGTAAGATTATATTTGTTAATATGTAAAGGAGAATACAAAAATGGAAATAGCAAGATATATATTGATAGGATTATATTTTATTATATGTTTAGCATTAATTATAACAACTATTTTACAAACTAAAGATAGTAGAAATTCAATAGAAGATGTAGCAGAAAATCCAAGAGCAAATAAATACTTTGATAAAAATAAAAGTAGAACTAAATCAGGAAAAATGCAAAAAAATACTATTGTTCTAGGGATTATATTTGCAATACTTACAATTGTTTTAGGAATTATATATATGTTATAAATTAAGGGGGTGCATAAACAATGCACTTTTTCTTATTTAAAGGAGAAAAATATGGAATTATTACAAGGAGAATATATAGGAAATGAAAGAGGCTTTGGCTTTGTTAAAATAGCTGAAAATGAGCCTGATATTTTTATTTCAAAAAAAGATAAAAAAGATGCATTAAATGGTGATGTAGTTGAAATAAAAATAATAAATAAAAATTCAGGAGAGCATAAAGAAGGAACTGTTATTAAAGTTATAAAAAGGAATACAACGCAAGTTGTAGGAACATTTGAAAAAAGTAAGAATTTTGGCTTTGTGGTTCCTGATGACAATAAATTAGGAACAGATATATTTGTGCCAAAATCAAGCTTTGGAAAAGCTAAAAATCATCAAAAAGTAGTAGTAAAAATAACTAAATATCCTAAAAAAGGAATGAAAGCAGAAGGGAAAATAATAGAAGTACTAGGAAATATAGATGAAGCTGGAGTTGATATGCTTTCCGTTATAAAAGAATATGGACTTAATAACGAATTTTCAAAAGAAGTAATTAAAGAAGCAAAAACGGTAAGTCAAATGAAAATAAGTTTAGAAGGAAGAAAAGATTTTAGAAAAAATACAATATTTACAATAGATGGAGAAGATGCAAAAGATTTAGATGATGCAGTAGGTGTTAAAAAAAATAAAGATGGTGCATATACATTGGAAGTACACATTGCTGATGTAAGCAATTATGTAAAAGAAGGAAGCAAACTTAATGAAGAAGCAATAAAAAGAGGAACAAGTGTATATATGATGGATAGAGTAATACCAATGCTTCCAAAAGAATTATCTAATGGAGCATGTAGCTTAAACGAAAATGAAGATAGATATGCTCTATCAGTTATAATTTCTATAGATAAAAATGGAAATGTTTTAGATAGTGATATATATAAATCAGTTATAAAAGTAACAAAAAGAATGTCATATAAAGAAGTACAAGAAATATTAGATGGAAAAAATATAGAGATAATAAATAAATATAAAGAATATATTAAAGACTTTAAACTAATGGAAGAACTTGCTAAAATATTAAAAAATAGAAGAATGAAAAATGGATATTTAGCATTAGAAATACCAGAAAGTAAAATAACACTTGACAAAAATGGAATAGCAATAGATGTAAAAGCATACGAAAATACATTTGCAAATGAAATAATAGAACAATTTATGCTTACAGCAAATGAAACAGTAGCAGAAAAATTTTATTGGTTAAATGCACCATTTATATATAGAGTGCATGAAAGACCAGATGAGGATAAAGTAAAAGAACTTAATAAATATTTATATAATTTAGGATATAAAATAAAAGGAAAACTAGATGAAATAAAACCAACAGCATTTTCTAAAATATTAGAAGACGTTAAAGGAAAAGAAGAAGAAAAGGTAGTAGCAAATTTACTTTTAAGAACACTAAAAGTTGCAAGATATGAAGCGGAAAATAAAGGGCATTTTGGAATTTCAAGTAAGTATTATTGTCATTTTACATCA
The DNA here is from genome assembly GCA_944390335.1 of uncultured Clostridia bacterium. Lineage (GTDB taxonomy): Bacteria > Bacillota > Clostridia > TANB77 > CAG-508 > CAG-793. The sequence continues at coordinate 7,837 of CALXQA010000010.1, read as the reverse complement.
CCAATTAGAAGGTATCCAGATTTATTTATACATAGGATAATATCTAAATATATAGATAATGGATACAATGTGAAAGAAGAAACTAAAGAAAAATATTTTAATCAAGCAGAAAAATATTCTAGAGTTTCATCAGAAAATGAACAAATAGCCACAAAAGCAGAAAGAACTAGTGAAGACATTAAAAAAGCAGAATATATGCAAAATAAAATTGGAAATGAATATTATGGAATAATATCAAGTATAACAAGTTTTGGTATATTTGTAGAATTAGAAAATACTATAGAAGGATTAGTAAGACTTACAGAAATGAACGACGATTATTATATTTATGATGATATCAATAAAATACTAGTAGGGAAAGAAAAGAAAAAAGTATATAAATTAGGGCAAAAAGTAAAAATAGAAGTAATTTATGCAGATAAACAAACAAGAAAAATTGACTTTAAACTTATTGATGATAATGAATCTTAAAAGCAGCATATTGTATTTTATGCTGCTTTAAGTATCTATAATAAGATATCTAGACTTAACATGAACATCTACAGACACATCAAAAAACGCATTTTGATAATTATCGAGCCAATTATATTTATCCCATTTATCCCAAGTAAGAAACTTAGAGACTGCATAGCGTCCAAAGCCAGTTACATCAGATTTAAACTCTTTACTTGTTTTATATAAATAATTATTTATATATGATTTAATATAATTATTAGCATAGTTTTCTATTAATTCTAAATTTTCTTTATTTAAATATTTGTAATCATCTGACATACTTACAATTCTAGCTTCTATTTTAATATTAGGCTTTATAAAAGGAGTACCATTAGAAATATATACTTTAGATTTAGATTTACTTTTGGTAATGTATAAATCAATATAATTAGTACTTTCAAAAGGACTTGGAATACTAATTGTGGCATTTTTTAGTTCATTTACTAATATGAGGTGGCATATACTTTCCAACCCATTTAGTTCACCAACAAGTTTATCTTCTTTAAAAACAGCAATTCCCATAGTTTCAATATTTGTTTGACTATCTACAGGTGTATCTGAAGCAGTGTAGGTACTATCATTACCTTCAGTAGCACTAGAGTCAGAATTTGAGTTACCACCATTATTAATACCACCTAATATTGCAAAACATTCACTAAAAGAATCTGCAAAGCTAGAAAAAAATTCTTGAAGAGTAGTATCAGAAGTAAATCCAGTATTTCTAGCAGAAGTCGAGGCAACCTCATAATATTTTGATGATAATGGTTCTAACAAAGGCTTAGAGTTATTTAAAAAATATTTAGCATTACATTTTGAAATTATGATATTACAAGTTGGTCTAATTTCAATATTGTTAATTAAAGTATATAAATATTCACCAATTCCTTTGGTAGCAATTTCTTCAGAAAATACAATAGCTTTGCAATGGGAAAGATTTAATTTCTTTCCTAGATAGGAGTTAACAAGATTAATGCCCGTTTCTATGGTGTTGCATTCAACACTACTTATAATAGAACTAGATGATTGAGAAGAAGTAGAACCAGAAGATCCACCACTACTTCCTGCAGGAACAGCTATTTGGAAACTAAGTTCCAATTTACCAGAATCTGTAATATCAAATCCTAATGAAACTACATATGCTAAATTATCTATAGTATTAACTGAATTAATTCCTAAAAAAGTAACTGATAGCAAAACTATTACTATTAAAATTATAACTATTTTTTTAGCTTTCATCACTCACCTCATTATTTATTTTTTTACTATCTATTTGAACTAATCCTTCACTTTTTTTCTTTTTAAAATATCCAAGTATAAGAATTAGAAAACTTAAACCAAAAACTACAATAAGAGAAGAATATTTATAAATAACATTTTCAGCAAACCTTATTTGAGATATATTCTGAGGTATAAGAGTTACTATAAATATTGAAGCAGCAATAATAAATATGAAAGGAGTACTTTTTTTACTGACTACATTTTTCTTAGCGATTTTTAATATATAAGATAGTACTACAGAAAGGTAAGAGAAAAATGTTAGAGCCCATATTAGGATAAAAAGTGCATCAACTCTTTGAAAAAAGTTACCAAAGTGAATACTTCTTGTAATCATATATATAGAAAGTACACCTTCACCGCCTGTAATAAATGGAAACAAAAGAAGTAAAGCAGTTACACTAAGAAGTAAAAATAAACCTGAAAGAAGTATTGATGACACACCAACCTTTTTGGCTTGTTTATTATCTGATAAATTTGGTTTTATCAGAAATAAAATTAATAATTCACCAAAAGCAAAGATATTAGATGCACCCATAACAAAAGTTTCATTTACTCCATAGCCCAATATAGGAAAAATTCTTTCTGGTACAAAAGCAGTAAATAGTGATATAAATATTATAAGGATAGTTATTAAAATAAATGGCATAAGTATTGCATTAGTTCTTGAAACACTTTTAAATCCAAATAAATTAGCTAAAACTGCAATTAAAATAAAAAGTAAGCATATAAGTTCAGAAGGCATATTTTGCAAATATATAGCTTTTATGGTATCTGCAAAGCTTGCTATTAATATTCCGGAAATAAAAATTAAATGTAAAGAATAAATTGTAGAAACTATTTTTTTTAAAATATCTCCACCAACATATTCTGCAACATCTAAAATATCTTTATTTTTAAATGGTTTAAACAATTTAGTAGCAAATAAAAATAAAAGTAAAACAATCCCTGTTATATAAATTACATTTAGTGTAGCAGCAGACAATGTTGAAGATAATAATTCATTAGGAAGATTCAATATTAAATGGCTAATTATTACAATTATAACTAAAGAAATTGCTTCTAATGTTCCAATTTTATCATTATTCATAATTTTCTCCTTTACTTTTCTCTCCATTTCATACTTATTCTTTCTTGAGTAAAAGGCTTTTTAGTATTTAAAAAGCTTGCTCTTTTTTCTCTTTTCCAAACTGGTTTTAAAAAGTAACTGTTATTACCAATTGGAGAAAGAGGAGCATATGGAGATAAATATGGTACTCCAAATGATTTTAAAGAATTAAGTATAAGTATATGGATAAATAAACCTATTCCAATTCCTAAAAATCCACATAGAGAACCTAATATAGTATAAGCAAACCTTGATATTCTTAAGTGAAAGCTTATAGAAAAATCAGGTATTGCAAATGAAGAGATAGCTGTTATTGCAATTACAATTATCAATATTGGTGATACAATATTAGCAGAAACAGCTGCTTCGCCTAATACTAAAGCGCCTACAATCCCAACAGTAGAACCAAGTGGAGATGGAACTCTTAGGCCTGCTTCACGAATGAGTTCAAATGAAAGCTCCATCATTAAAACTTCTAAAATTATTGGAAATGGTACATTAACGCGAGTTGCTACAATGGAGTACAGCAGTTCAGTAGGTATAAGTTCTCTATGATATATAGTAATTGCCAAATATAGACCTGGAAGTAATAATGTAATAAAAAAAGCAAGACCTCTTATAAACTTTAGTAAATTAGAAAAGTGATAGTTTAAGTTTACATCTTCAGGAGATGCAATAAAATCAAAAAGTGTAACGGGCAAAATTAGTGCATATGGTGAACCATTGTAAATTATAACTACCCTTCCTTGGAGTAAATGGGCACATGTTTTATCTACTCTTTCAGTTGAAAGAAGTTCTGGAAGAGTGGTTTCAGGATTATCTTTTAAAAGTTGTTCAAGTTCACTACAGGATAAAATATAATCTACATCTATATTATTTAATCTGTATTTAGTTTCTGCTACTAAACTTGAATTAGCTATATCTTTTATATAACATACAGCACAATTATTTTGATTAGATTTTCCAATAACTATATTTTCAATTATTAGGTTTTCATTATTAATACTTCTTCTAATCATAGAAGTATTTGTACGTAAGTTTTCAACAAAAGCTTCACCAGACCCCCTAACAGAAGGTTCATTCTTAGGTTCCGAAATACTTCTTTGTGAAAACTTTTTTATATCAATATCAAAAGCAAAATTAATTGTATCAATAAATAAAGCACAATTACCGGAATTAACATTCCTAACTAAATCATCAAAAGAAGAAATCTTTTTTATATTATTTTGAGGAAGAAGACATTCATAAATGTAATCAGTTATATTAAATTTTTTTATTTTTCTAACACTTATGTTATTAGTAATAGCCTCTGAGATTACTTGAGGAGACGTATCTTGATTAGAGTAACTTTTTAGCATAAGGGGAGTTAATATAAAATCATTAATAGAAGAAGTATCAACTAATCCATCAATATATAAAATAAAAGCTTTATATTGTTTACCTCTAGCATTTAATGTAAAATCTCTAATTTTTACATCGGAATTAATCAAAGAATTGTATCTAGCATTTATATATTCTAAGTTAACATCTATGCTAGGATATATTTCTTGCTTCTTTAATAAATCTTCTGGTTGATTATTACTTTGCTGTTCTTTTGCTATAGTAAAGTCATAATTATTTTCTTCCGAAAATATATTCTTAAAAAAGTTTTTTGCATTTTGTAATATTCTCATAATTCCTCCAATACTTTTTATTAGAATTTCCGTATTTTAAAAAAATATACATAAAATAACATTTAAAAGAATATAATTTTTATTATGATAAAAGTATTTAAAATTAATGATTTAATTAAATATGTTTCTAAAATATTAATTGTATGCATAGCAATAATCTTTTTACTTAATATTTTAAAAAAAGATAATAAGGTAGCAAATAAAGGAATAAATGTTTCAATGCTTTTTTGTATTGATTATTCTCTTCCAGAAATAAAATCAAATAAAGTTGAAAGTAATAATATTGATTTTTCTAGGACATTAAAATATGCATTTGCATCTGAACTTGAAATGGTAGAATCTATAAAGAAAGAAAATGAAATTGAAAAAACAAATGAAAATAATATAGAAGAAAATCAAACTGCGAGTAATAATGAAGAAAACTTAAATGAAGTAGATGAGCTTGGAACAGAAACAGTAACAGAAGTTATTAATAGTGGTGTAAATCCGAGATATACTGATGAATACCAGGGAGTTTTAATTAATAATTCAACTAACTATAATCTAACACAAGATATACTAACTCCAGATGTAAATGTAAATAAAAACAAAGTGGTCATTTATCATACACACACTTGTGAAAGTTATACCCCAACTGAAAATTTTAGATATGAAGCAAGTGGAAATTTTAGAACAATAGATTTAAATTATTCTGTATCAAGAGTTGGTGACGAACTTGAAAATGAATTAAAAAAATATGGTTGTACAGTTATACATGATAGAACATATCATGATTATCCTGCATATAATGGTTCTTATTCAAGGTCACTTATTACAGCTGAGAATGTTTTGAGCCAAAATCAAGATACAGATATTGTAATTGATCTTCATAGAGATGCAATTGCAGATGAAACATATGCACCAAAGATTAAAATAGGAGATGAATATGTGTCACAACTCATGTTTGTTATAGGTTCAGATGGAGCCAATAGTGCACATAAGAATTGGAAAGAAAATTTAAAATTTGCTATAAAAGTACAACAAAAGGCAAATGAACTTTATCCAGGATTATTTAAACCAATAATATTTAGAAATTCAGAATATAACCAACATGTAGCTAAGGCAGCTTGCATAATAGAAGTAGGTGCTACAGGTAATACTTTAGAAGAAAGTATGGGGGCAATGAAGTATTTAGCTAAAATTTTACAGGAAATTTAATAAATTCTAATATTAGATATAAAATGATAAAATTACATAACTACATGCTTTAGATAAAACTAGAGTATGTAGTTTTTTTATAAATTTATGAAAATTAAGTTGAATTATGTAAATGAAAAAACTTAAAATTTAGTAATTTAGGATATATAATAAATTCATTATTAAATTTATCATTTTATCTGCTATTTCAAAACCTAATATAATAAATTTATTCAAACTTTTATTCTTGAATTTTTAATATAAAAGATAAAAAAATGAAATAAAAATAACAAAATACAAAAATAAAAGAAGGAAATAAGTGGCATATAAAATAGAAGAAGAGAAAAAAGAAGAAATAAAATATATAATGGAAATAAAAGGACTTGGTAAGGAAGAAATTATAGATGAAAAATAATGAATTTTAGGTAAAAAATCTAAAATTCTTTATTTTCATATTTATATGTGATATAATGAGAAAAAATTTTAAAGAAAGTTTGAGGAGAATAAGTATAATGAAGAAAATTATGTATAAAATAAGTATAATATTATGTATATCAATACTTTTAATTGGAATGATAAGTATGCCAGTATCAGCTAAAAGTACATATAATCAGCAAAAGATATCTGCAAATGCTAATAGAGCAAACGGCATAAATAACTTTCCAGAAAGTTATAGAGTATTACTAGAAAAATTAGTAAATAAAAAAGGACATAAAAATTGGAAATTTGTAGCATATTATACAGATATTGACTGGAATGAATTAGTTTCAAAAGAATCACAACATATGAAAAATACAATAATAAAAAATGAAAATAATATGTATCCAGATTCATATTATTGTTCATGTAATCAAGAAGGTGATGATGAATATTATTGTGCATCGGAGGAGATAATAAAATATTATTTAGATCCAAGAAACTTCTTAACAGAAATAACTATTTTTCAATTTTTAGATTTATCAAATAATGAAGATATATCAGTTTCAAAAATTGAGAATTTGGTAAAAGGAACATTTTTAGATGGAGAAGCAAATGGAATGAGATATGCACAAATGATTTATGATGCATCAAAGGCTTCTGGAGAAAGTGCATATAGCTTAGTTATAAAGATATTTCAGGAACTAGGAAAAAATGAAAAAGGAAATATGCCACATGTTGTATCCGGTAATGATGAAAAATATCCTAATGTATATAATTTTTATAATTATGGAGCAAAAGATGGTGAAAATAATATAGAGTTAGCATTAGAATATGCAAAAAATGCTGGATGGACAACCCCATATACTGCAATTGTAGAAGGTGCAAAATTACTATCTAGTTCATATTTAAATCAAGGTCAAAATACAAAATATACATATAAGTTTGATATAGTAGGAACGCAAGAAAATCAGCTATATTCTAATCAATATATGACAAATGTACAGGATCCAAACAATCAAGCGAATATGCTTTATGAAGCGTATAGTAGTAATGGATTTTTAAATGATAGTTTGACATTTATAATTCCAATTTATAAAAATATGCCAGAATATAATAAACTTCCAAGTAATGAAACAGGGAACCTATATTATGTAAGTTCAGACTATACATCTGTATTTTTAAGAAACGGACCCGGAGGAGCAGATAGTGGATATATAAACTTACTAGCACTTCCAAAAGATAGTATTGTAAATGTAATAAAAACAGGAATAAATGGATGGGCAAATGTTACATATAATGGCATAAATGGATATATGTCAGAAGATTACTTAACTAAAGTAAATGATAAAAAAGATACATATAAAGTACCATATGATACAGAATTGCCATTTACAGATGTTTCAGTAAATGATTGGTACTATAATTCAGTAAAATTTAATCAAGATAATAAAATAATATATGGAATAAATGATTATACTTTCAATCCTAATGGAAAACTAACAAGAGGAAATTTAGTAACAATTCTTTGGAGAATGGAAGGAAATCCTACAGTTTCAGGAAATCAAAAATTTAGTGATGTAAAACAAGGACAGTATTATTATGAAGCAGTAAACTGGGCAGAAAGTAAAGGAATAGTAAATGGATATGAAGATGGAAAATTTAGACCAAATAATAATATAACAAGAGAACA